>NYZC01000349.1 GCA_002686995.1 Phycisphaeraceae bacterium
GAATGATGGTGTCGATCCTTCAGATGCACGCGTCGATCGCGCGGCGCCTGCTGCGCGTCGTGAAGGTGCTCGCGGACATCGACATCGCCCTGTCCAAGAGCGTCCAGGACGGGCATTTCAGCGCCTGGATCGGCTCGCGCCGGGTCGACTACCGCGTGAGCTACACGCCGGCGATGTTCGGACAGAAGCTCGTCCTTCGCGTCCTCGACCTGGCGAACGCGCCCACGCACCTCAAGGATCTCAAGCTCCCGACCTGGATGGAGCGCGACGTCGGCCAGGTCGTCCGCCAGGATTCGGGCATGGTCCTCATGTGCGGCCCCACCGGATCGGGCAAGACGACGACGCTCTACGCCCTGATCCGCGAGATCGACGTCACGCTGCGCAACGTCATCACGATCGAGGACCCGGTCGAATACCAGATCGAGGGGGTCACCCAGATCCCGATCAACGAATCGCAGGGCAACTCGTTCTCGACCATGCTCCGCAGCGTGCTGCGCCAGGATCCCGATGTCATCCTCGTCGGCGAGATCCGGGATCCCGAGACGGCACGCATCGCGATGCAGGCGGCCATCACCGGTCACCTCGTTTTCTCGACCGTGCACGCCCAGGACGTGATCGGCACGATCTTCCGCCTGCTCAACCTCGGGGTCGAGTCGTACCTGCTCGCCTCCGGGCTCCACCTCGTGCTCGCGCAGCGGCTGGTGCGCGAGCTTTGCCCTCACTGCAAGTCGCCGCAGAAGCTGTCGCCGGCGGACATGATGCGCCTCGACCGGTACGGCGTGACGGGCGTCACGAAGGTCTACGCGCCCCGAGGCTGTTCGCGCTGCCTCGACACCGGACACATCGGCCGCCGCGCCGTGTTCGAGCTGCTTTCGGCCAACGACGATCTGCGCGACGCCATCCTCGCGGACACGCAGATCCAGGACATGCGCAAGGCCATCCGCTCGACCATGTTCGCGAGCCTCAGGGAAAGCGGATACCGGCTGGTCGCCGAGGGCGTGACGACGGTCGAGGAGATCGATCGCGTGGTCGGGGCGGATTGAGACGCGATGGGAGCGAGGGGCGAGGGGGGGGGCGGGGCCGCCCCTCGCCTATTTTTGATACCGGATTTCTGATCTTGCCGAAGGCAGGGACGTGACGCCTTCCCCCCGGCCGAAGCTGGTCGCACGTCTCGTGCTGATGTTCGCTTCGCTGCTGCTCTGCGTCGTGATCGTCGAGGTGGCGCTGCGCCTGTTCATGCCGGTCTCGATGCTGCACGTGTCATACGAGCAGTTCCGGATGTCGCCCAACGCGCGGATCGGGTACGAGCTGCGACCCCTCGTCGAGGATCACAATCGCGACGGCTGGCGGGATCAGCTCTACCCGCGGGAGAAAGACGACGCGATCTATCGCATCGCGATCATCGGCGACTCGCTCGTGTATGGCCACGCGACGCCGCTGGGGCAAACCTATCCGAAGCAGCTCGAACGACTGCTCAACGAAGAAGGGTCATGCGGATCCCGAGTCGAGGTGCTCAACTTCGGCGTGCCGGGGTACGGCATCACGCAGATCGTCGAGTCTTTTCGAGCGAAAGGCGCCGACTGGCATCCTGACCTCGTCATCTACGGATACTGGCTCGACGACGTGACGAGCAGCGGAGAGCATCGCGAATCGATCGAGAGGCGCCGAGCCGACGGCGAAGCGCGCGAAGCGATCCAGGTGACCGACAGCGGACGCAATCGCCTGAAGGAGCTTGTCCTCGCGACGCAGATCGGACGCCGCGCCATCGTGCTCGGAAGCATCCTGAGCGCGCGCTCCGAGGTCGATCTGACGACCAGCCTCGACGAGCAGCTGGCCGGGCTCGATCCACCCGTTCGCGATCTCTACGCGCGCTATCTCCAGCGCGTACGTGACGGCGAGCTGCGCGATCTGCCGACGGGCGAGCCCTACTTCGCGACCTACGTCGATCATCGACGGTTCGCCGCCTGGATCGACGCGATGCAGCAGTGGGTCGCAACCTGCGAGTCGCTCGGAGCGAAGCCCCTGCTGCTCATGACGCCCGTCCTCTATGAGCACGACACCGGCGACTATCGATGGACCGAGCTTCACGGCTTCGTCGCCGATCTCATGGAGCACTTCGACGTGCCCGTGCTCGACGTGAGCGATCGGCTTACGCCGCTTTCGCCGTCCCTGATCGCCCATGATTCGGAGCACCCCAACGCGCGCGGCTGCACCATCATCGCGGCGGCGCTGCACGAGCCCCTCGTCACGGACGGAGCAGGATACGGATTGAATTGCGCCGCGGCGCGCAACGTCAACGCAAGGTAGCAGGGAGCGCATTCAGCGTCCTGCTCCCTTCGATAGCCTATGCCTCATGGCGCTTCGGACCTGGGCAGGACGATTCGGTCTCCTCGCGATCTCGATCGTGCTGTGCCTCGCCTTCGTCGAGCTCGTGTTGTGGTGGCTGATGCCCGTCTCGCTCCACCGCATCGACTTCGAACGATATCGACTTTCGAAGAATCCGCGAATCACCTACGAGCTGCGCCCGCTGGCAGCAGATCACAATCGCGCAGGTTTCCGCGACCATGACCGCCCGAAGACCAAGGCGCCCGATACGTTTCGCATCGCGGTGATCGGCGATTCGATCGTGTACGGTTACGGTGTCGCCTTCGACGAAGCCTACCCGCGCCGGCTCGAGCGCATGCTGAATGACTCGGGCCGCTTTCGCAAGCAGATCGAGGTCCTGAACTTCGGCGTGCCGGGATACGGCGCCGTCCAGATCGTCGAGGCGTTCCGTGAGAAAGGGCTCGATTTCGAGCCCGACCTGGTCATCTACGGCCATTGGTTCGATGACATCGCGAACAACCACGACACGACGGAGGCCGTCGAACTGCGCCGCGCCGATGGTCGCCTCTACCGCCATGATCATCTGAACGTCATCGACGGCGGGTCGGACCACCTGCGCGACCTGCTGCTCGCCACCCAGATCGGGCGACGCTGGACCGTGCTGACCGATCGCCCGCGTCCGGCGAAAACAAACGACGCCCCGGTCCGAGTCGAGTTGCCCGCCCGTCATCAGCCGCTCCAGCGGCTTTACGAGGACTTCCGCCGCAGGGTCGAAAACGGCACGCACCGGGACGTGGTCGGCAGTGAAGCCTATTTCGCCCTCTATACGGAGCCCGACCGTTTCACCGCATGGATCGACGCCCTGGACCAGTGGGTGACGACCTGCGCCGAATCGGATATTCCGGCGCTGATGCTCATGACCCCTGTGTACGCCGCGCACGATCCGGGGCAATACCCCTGGAGCGCTCTTCACGCCTTCGTCACGGACGTCGCGTCGCACTTCGACGTGCCCGTGCTCGATGTTTCCGAAAGGCTCGTCGACCTGCCGTCCGGGGACATCGCGATCGATTCGGAGCACCCGAACGGCGAAGGATGCCGCCTCATCGCGGAGGGGCTGGCCGCATACCTGGTGGAGAACGGGCCGCGGTATGGAATCGATCCGGTGAACTGATACGGGGTTCTACAATCCCGCTATCGCCTCGAACTCGCCCTTCAGCGCCGTGTAAAGCTTCTGGTACCGGACATGCCCGGCCCGGTACCGCGCCGCCCGGCGCCGGTCGGGGCGCAGACGCTCGGTTTCACGGATCGCCGCGCTGCAGGCTTGCGGGACACTTGACCAGACCCCCGTCCCGACACCTGCGAGAATCGCGACGCCGTAGGCGGGACCTTCCTCGGCGTTGATCGTGGCCACCGCGCGTCCGTAGACGTCGGCCTGCAACTGCCGCCAGAACCTGCTGCGGGCTCCGCCCCCGGAAAGACGCACGGTCCGGATCGCAATGCCCATCTCGTCCATGATCTGCAGCGCGTCGCCCATACCGTAGGTCACGCCCTCGAGCAGCGAGCGGATTATTTCCGATCGCCCGTGACGTGCCGTCAACCCGATCCAACCGCCGCGCGCATCCGGATCCGCGTGCGGGCAGCGCTCGCCAGTCAGGTACGGCAGGAAGAACAATCCCTCGCATCCGGGCTCCGCCCCTTGCGCCTGCCGGATCAGCAGCTCGTAGGGATCGCGCCCGCGCCGCTTCGCTTCAGCCACCTCCTGCGACGCCATGTGATTGCGGAACCACTGGAAGGAGCCACCCGCGGAGAGCATGCATCCGAAGACGCACCATTTGCCGGCGACCGCCGCGCACATCGTGTGCACCCGACCCTTCGGATCGTAGGTCGGCTCGTCGGCATGCGCGAACACGACGCCGCTGGTGCCGAGCGTGGCGCTGACGATACCGCGACGCACGATGCCGTTGCCGACGGCGCCGGCCGGCTGATCGCCGCTGCCTCCCACCACGGGCGTGCCGGCCTGCAGCCCCATGGCCTTCGCGGCCTGCTTCGTGAGCGCGCCGCTCACCTCGTGCGACTCGTAGCACCGCGGCAGCCAGTCCGGATCGATCTTCAGCAGCGAGATCAGTTTGCGGTTCCAGGCTCGACGCTTCACGTCGAGCAATAGCGTGCCCGATGCGTCGCCGACCTCCGTGGCATACTCACCGGTCATGCAGAGGCGGATGTAATCCTTCGGCAGCAACAGGTGCCTCGTGCGCTCGTACACGCGCGGTTCGTGCTTGCGCACCCAGAGCACCTTCGGCGCCGTAAAGCCGGTCAGCGCGGGGTTGCCGACCATGTTGATGAGCTTGCGCCGACCACCGGCTTTCTTTTCGATTTCTGCACATTGGGCCCCGGTCCGCTGATCGTTCCAGAGAATCGCCGGGCGCAACGGCGCGGTCGACCCACCGACAAACACGGAACCGTGCATCTGACCGGAAAGGCCGATCGCGGTGACCTGGGCGCTACGGAGGCCAGCCTTGCGCAGCACGGCCTTCGTGGCCTTGCACGTCGCGCTCCACCACTGGCGCGGATCCTGCTCCGACCAGCCCGGCTTCGGCGCGGAATGATCGTGCTCCGCGGTCGCCGTGGCTTTGACCCGGCCGCGGTCATCGCAGACCAGGGTCTTCGTGCCGGAGGTGCCGATATCGATGCCGAGGAGATAAGACATGGGAATCTTCGAACTCTGGTTTCTGATTCCTGACCTGCTTGCTCACGCGTACGATGCCGACTGCACCTCGCCGCGCGCGCGGCGGCCGGCGGCGCGCTCGCGACCGAGCCGGGCGATCACGCCTGAGTCGCGCAGCGCACCGACCGGATCGGCCGGAAGCTTGTGCTTGCGGCGCCACTGTGCCAAGGCGTCCCGGACATCCGTTTCGTAGGCCGAGCGCAGGCACTGCTCCGCGGCGTTGATGTCCCCCCGCCGCTGCGCCGTCGCGAGCTTCTTCCGATCGACGAGCTGGGCCTTCGCGAACAGTCGCTGCGCATCGTCGACGGTCTGCACCATCGCCTCGAGCTTCGGCTTGAGGTTGTGCGACTGGTCGATCATGTACTCGATCCGCGGCTTGCGGCCAGTGTCGAACTCGAACTGCGCGATCTGGTCGAAGATGCGGAACGCCGCGTACGGATCGATCGACCCGAGCATCAGGTCGTCGTCGGCATACTTCCGGTCGTTGAAATGGAACCCGCCGAGCATCCCCTCGTCCAGGAGAAACGACACGATGTGCTCGATGTTCGAGCCCTGCAGGTGGTGTCCCGTGTCGACCAGGACCTTCGCCCTCGGCCCGGCATGGTCGCAGAAGGCGCGGGACATGCCCCAGTCGGCGATGTCCGTGTGGTAGAAGGCCGGTTCGAACGGCTTGTACTCGATCAGAAGCATCGAGCCCGGCCAGCTCTTGTCCATGGCCTGGTGGATCTTCCGGAACGCCTGCTGCAGGTCGCGCTTTCGCCGGCGCAGGTTGTCCTGGCCGGGATAGTTCGTGCCGTCGGCCAGCCACATCGTCAGGACCTTCGACCCGACCGCACTGCCGATCGCGATCGAATCGCGCGTGTGATCAAGGGCCGCCTTCCGGGCCTTCGCGTCCGGCGAGCAGAACGAGCCGAGCTTGTAGTGCAGGTCCTGGAAGACGTTCGGGTTGATCGACCCGATCCGCACGCCGTGCTTCCTGGCCAGGCGCCGGGTCATCCGCGGATCCTCGCCTTCGGTGAAGTCCCACAGCACGTGCACGGCGACGTTCGGACAGCTTCCGGTGAGCTTGTGAACGAGACCGGCATCGTGAAGCTTCTCGTCGATGGTCGACGCCGCCGCATCCTGGAAGAACTTGCCGAAGCGGGTGCCGGTGTCGGCGAATCCCCAGCTCGGCAGCTCGATCTTGAAGCCGTCCAGCGCCTTGAACAGTCGGTTTGCCGTCCGGGTATCGATCTTTGGCATGAGAGATCCCCTTGAATGCTGGGAAAGGGCGCATGATATCTCAACGGACCGCGATCGGGGCGTGTGACGGCCGGATCGCGGGGCGCGTCATTTCGGCCCGGGCGTGGAGGGTCAAAAAGTCGGAAAGTCGGAAGGTCGGAAGGTCGGCGGCTCGGTCCCGCCGGCGCGCCCGCGACGGCCTCGCCCGGCGACGCGACCACCCGCCGCGTCAAATCGGGCAATCAAGAATCAACA
>NYZC01000350.1 GCA_002686995.1 Phycisphaeraceae bacterium
CCTGCGCGTTCTCGTCGAAGCACCGCTGGATGTGCTCCCGGTAGTCGACCGAGCCGTCCGTGACATGGTCCTCGGGGAGGTAGTCGCGCACGTTCGCGCAGAAATCCTCCGGCGGCACGGCGCGGGCCGCCGCCACCATCGCCAGGCCGATCGCGCACGCGGCCAGGCTTTGTCGGAAAACCCGTGCCGGATAGCGCAATGGAGGGCCGAGCTCTGCGACGCCGCGAGATGATTCCCGATTCGCGGCCTCGAGGAGCTCGGCCCTCCGTTTCGAAGAATCGATCCATGACGTTTCCGACATGATTTGTCTCGCGTTCACGGGGCACCTGCCGCGCCCGAAACCGCGACCCAGTTCGGCGAGGGCCGCTCGATCGTCATCAAAAAATAATAGCAATAAATCACCCTGACACCCTCACGGAGCGCCCCCGACATCTTGGGGGGGGAGTGGAGGACACCCCCAGATGTAGAGCTGAGTGCGATCTGGCGGGCCAGCCTCCGGTCGCCCTGAGCGGGACCGCGACGTGGGGCTTTGACAAGTGGAACACCCTGGGTTATCCTTAGTAGTCGTAGTTGGAAGAAAGCGGGGCGAGACTGGACGGAGTTGGGCATCACCCGTGATGCGAATCGTGCCACGGCCCCCGTGAGAGAGGAGTCGTGTGCGTTGAGGTGTGAGGAGGCGGTCGTACGCTGCGGCCCCTCGGTTTCAGAACCGACTTTGAGGATAGCAGACAAGAAGAAAGGAGATCACTCATGACCAAGAGGATCACTACCGGTTTCGTCGCCGCGGCTCTCGTCGGCGTCGTGCTCTGCGGCGCCAATCCGGCGTCGGCTCTCATTTTCGAGAGCTTTGATAACTGGGGGACGCCACCCGCCGGCTGGACCTTGACCGGGACCGTCCACCCTACGTCGACCGCTAGCGCCGACGGAAACAGTCCGACCCACGGCACCGCGTTCGCGGCTTGGACCCCTAGCTATACCGGGGGCGGGGCGATTTTTGTGGCCGCTGACGCGGGAGTCGACATCTCGGAAGGTTTCTATTTCGATCACTATAATTCCAGTTCTGACTCGGGGGGTGGTACCTATCTTCCGTTAACCACTGCAAACTCCGGCAACATCGGGGAGATCATCTTGAGTTCCAATGGCGTCTACATCGAGACGTCTCAAACCGGCGGGAAGTTGCTGGTCCACAGTTATTCAAACCCCCAGTCGACCGATTGGCGCCGTATTGAGGTCATCCCCGACTACACCGCCAATACATTGATGGTGAGAGTCGACGGAGTGGATTCGCTCACAGCACCGCCCAGTGGTACCCTGACTGCCTTGACTGGCTTCAAATTGAACGGCTACGCTGCCCACACGAATATTGGTCTCGACCGCATGGGCGCCATACCCGAGCCGGCGACGGCGGCATTGCTCTGCTTCGGCACGGCGCTGATGGTGCGGCGACGCCGCTGATCTAGGACAGGCGCCGACGCTTTTGTCCGCGCTTCGATCGATTTTAACAAGTGCGCGAGCCAGGCCCTCGAGGGCCTGGCTCGCTTTTTTCGTAGGCGGCTCGCAGGGCCGCGGTTCTTGATTGATGCACGCAACCCTGGCATCATCTGATGGACACGCCGCGGCGCTGCCCGATCGGCAACAGACGGGAGTCACCACCATGCGCATTCGATCGATGCATCGGCTTGCGGCCTTGGTGCCGCTGCTCTGCCTGGCAGCCGGGATCGCCTCCGTGGCCGCTCCGTTCTCGCCCGGCTCCTCGACACTGCCGGATGAACAGCGCAGTCTCGCGGGAATCCGGCAGGTTCACCTGCGGATCTCCGAGATCCCGCTCGACCTCGAGACCATCGGACTGACGGCGGAGCGCATCCGTACCCAATGCAAGAAGAAGCTGGCCGACGCCGGCATCGAGCTGCTGGATGAGTCGCAGGCGCCCTTCCTGAGCCTGACGATCATGGGCGGTATCGAGCCGGACGCGCCCGAGGCCATCGGCTTCGTTCTTCTGATGGAGTTGGAGCAGGCCGTGTACATCGAACGTCTCCGACAGACGCTCGAGGTACCCACCTACACCAAGATGTTCATGGTCATCGAGACCGTCGAGCGGGCGCCCAAGCTGGCGAAGCTGGCGGTCAACCAGCTGATCAGCCGATTCGTCACGTTCACCGGCGCCGCCAGCCGCTCCACGGACCTGCCTGCGGCGGCGCCCTGACTGCGACGATGCCGTCGTCGGAGGGACGTGTTTCTTCCCCCCTTCGCAGGGCACTCCTCAGACCCCGCAGAGAAGCTGGCGGATTGGGACTTGACGGGGGATAGAATCAACTGCCGGCTCGTCGTTCGCAACGCACCTCGGAGGAACCGCAAATGCAAATCATGATGCGGCGCCGAAACAGTGGGGCATTTACCCTCATCGAGTTGCTGGTCGTGATCTCGATCATCGCGCTGCTGATCGCGCTGCTGCTGCCGGCGGTCAAGAAGGCGAAGGAGGCGGCCCGGGCCAGCATGTGCATGTCCAACCAGCGTCAGATCCACCTGGCCTACGCCGGGTTCGCGGCCGACAACAAGGAGCTGGTGCCGCCGTCTTACGACGGCAGCGGCACGTGGGCCCGGTGGCTGAGCCGTGACGACTACCTGGGCGGGGTCGATGTCGATCCGTACGTCGGGGCGTTCTTCAGCGGTGAGCTGCCTTCGAAAACCCGCTCGGTGCTCCACTGCCCATCCGAAGCGACGCATGGGGGGGCCATCCAGCGCGAAGGGTACGGCAGGTGGCTCTACGGCAAAATCCGTGAGGATTACGCCCCCAACATCCTGCGGTGCGGGCGAACGGCTTACGGCAATGCCAGCAATCCGTGGGCCAACTACAAGGGCGGCAGGACCAGCTTCTACACCCTCACGGTCGACAGCGGCGCAGGCATACCCCAGACCTACATCGGCACGCCGTCGGAGACGTTCCTGCTCGCCGACGGTAACTACATGGACCACGAGCCGGTCCACAGCAGAAACGACGACCCCGGCGACCTCGAGTTCGGGATCGTCTTTCGACACGTGCCGGAGTCGGCCATGATGGTCTACTTCGACGGGCACGCGGACTATTTCAACCACCCCGGGTTCTGGGTCGACATCAACGGAGCGCCCAACGGCCCCTGGAACGACATGCCGCAGCAGGCGCCCTGGTAGAACGGCGGGCCCGCCGCCCCTCACCGGAGTCGCGTCGCATCTGACCCAGACCCATCTGACCCATCCGACCCACCTGGATGTTCACCAGCTTCTTCGACCGGCTGGCCGTGACGCTGCTGGAGCGGCAGGTCCGCGACCCGGTCTGCGTGGACCTCATCGAGACCTGGGACCGGTATGTGCCCTCGCGGCCCGGTGAGGACGGCGCGCACCTCTTGGGCGCCTACTGGGATCCCGTCTGGTTCGTGCCGGCCCGGCCGGGGCGCGTCCGCTTCGTCGACACCGTCAACATCTGCCAGTACGCCGACCTGATGTGCGGCGTCTACCGCAGCCCGACATCGATCCACTTCGGCGACGAGCGGGTGCGGCGCTCGGCCGAAGCGGCGATCGACTTCTGCGCTCGGCGCATCGTCGCCGGTCGGCCGATCGTCAACCGCTGCTTCGACTTCGGCCTGCTCGCCCTCGCCGAATGCGTCGAGACGCTGGACGACGGCCTGGACGCCGCCGTGAAGGACCGCGTGCGGGAGGCGATGGAACTGGCCGCCGGCGACCTGCTCGGCCTGTACGACGCGTCTGACGAGCCGCTCGGCGTGCACAATCACCAGGCGATCACCGGGCACACGATCCTGCTGTGCGGCAGGGTGCTCGGCGCCGAGCCGCTCGTGCGGCGCGGCCGGGACATCCTGCTGGAGAACCTCGGCTACCTCGACGAGGAAGGCGTCGGCAACGAGCACGATCGCAAGTACGACATGGCCGTGGCCGGCACGCTGGCGCGGGCGCACGAGCTGACGGGCGAGACGGCGTGCCTGGAGGCCGCCCGCCGCGCCGCGCGGCACGCCCTGCCGTTCGTCACGCCCGCCGGTGAGTTGGTGGAGCTGACGTCGCACCGCCCGGACTGCTGCGGGGACGACATGGTGGCCTACGCGCTCTTCGCGTTCGAGTACCTCGGTCGAATCGAGGGCGCCGACGGGGATGGCTCGTTCCGTGCGGCCGCGCGGCGCATGACCCACTGCCTGCACATGCGGCAGCGGCACGACGGCCTGCTGCCCGGCTTCCTCTACGCCCAGGAAAACGCGTTCCGATGCGACAAGATGGACCCGTATTACATGACGGGGTACGGCCTGCCACCCCTGATGTGGGCCGACCGGCTGGAAGAAGGGGTCGGACCCGGGGTTCGACCCCTTGTCTCGGATCTGACCGTGCAGACGCGGACCGAGCGGACGTTCATCCACCGGCGCGGCGCGTTTCAGGTGATGGCGAGCGGCTACGACCGGCAGCGTCCGCCGCGCCAGCCCCACGGCATGTGCCACGGACCGGTGGACGTGCTCGTGATCGATCACTGCGGTCCCGGCGTCTGGGGCCTTTGCTTCCAGGTGCGCGTTGGCGAACGGTGGCACGGCGACGTCGGCGGCTTCACGCCACGACTTCGGCTGGCGCCGGACCGCTGGGAATGCCGGCGGCACGACGGGCGCTGGCGGATCCGCCAGCGGCTCGACGCGCTCGACGACGACGCTCGAATCGTCGCGTCGCTCGACTGCGCCCTCGACGTGCACGATGACCGGGTCGACCTCGAATTGAGCGGAGAAAGGGACGACGCCCGCGAGTGGGTCGTCGGGCCCAACGTCCGCGCCGCTCTGGGGGACCTGGTCTATCAGCACGGCCACGACAGCGACTACTGCCGCTGCCTGCGCGAGAACGAGGTCTTCTCAGGTCCGATCGATCTGGCGGCCAACGGTCGTCGGCTTCGCGTGTCGGTCGCGGCGGACGAACCGGTGCCGACGTTCATCACGCCGCTGATCGGCAAGAACGACAACCTGCAGGAGCGCCTCGTCCCCGGCCAGGTCTGGGGCCTGCGGGCGACGGTCGAGGGCGAACAAATGAAACTGCGCTGGCGCTTCGAATCGGGATGATCGGGGAGGGCGGTCCTCTTGGCGCCAGCTCCTTCGCCCCCTGACTACCGATCACTGCCCCCCGGGCTTGCCGCGCCCGGAAACCCCCGACCCAGCTCGCCCGCGGCCAGGCGCTGCGGGAAGGTCGCGAGGTTGTCGAAGCGCCGCTCGTCCTCCGTCCAGATCTCGAACATGAAGCAGCCGGGGTAGTCGGTCGCATGGAGCGCCTGGAACAGCACCGTCCAGTTGGTGCAGCCAAGCCCGGGCGACCAGTGATCGCGGCGCGGCTTCAGGGTCTGGGTCGCGTGCGGTCGCGGCAGGGGCTCGATGGAGACGTCGGAGAGGTGAAGGTGGTTGAGCTTGTGATGCGCGGTCGCCATCGTCGCGACGGCGTTGCCGGCCTCGGCCAGCACGTTGAGGTTGCCGAAGAATGCGCCGGTGTGGCCGGTGTCGCAGCAGATGCCCACCCGGGGAAAGTCGAAGAAGTCGGCAAATCCGGCGTCGAAGGACATGTCCGTGTCCGTCTCGATCGAGAGCCGGATGTCGTGCGGCGCGCAACGTTCCACCAGCCGCTCCATGGTCGCCATCGCCGCTTCCCACTCGTCGCGTTCAGTGAACACGTAATGCAGCAGCAGCACCTTCGCCTTCACGATGGCCATGGCGTCGATGAGGCGCGCGACCTCGTCGTCGTCCCAGGCGCGCGGAACCCGAGCCAGCGGCGAGTGCACCGAGTAGATCTCGGCGCCGTGCTGCGTATACCACGTTGAAAGCCGCTCGAGGGCGCGCTCGTCGCCGATCGGGAAGTGGCTGGGGCCGAAGTCGGCGCCCACCTCGATCTTGCGGGCTCCGGCTGCGACCGCCCGGACGAGCGCCGCCGCGTCTACGCCGCGCTGCGGGTCGCTGTCGGTCATCAGCGACATGGTGGAGATCCCGAGCCGATCGCGAATCTCCTGTTCGTCGGGCACCGCGCCATCGCGCTCGGCGATGGCGGCGATCAGCGCCTTGGTCGGTCGTCGCAGGCTCATGGGCACATCGTAACGCGGGCTGCGCCGCAACGCATGAACCACGGATCCGCCGCAGGCGGATGGATGCACACGGATGAATGCTGGCGAACCGCGCGGCGTAAGCCCTCACCCTTACCCACATTTTTGCCCCCCGGTGTCGAACAGTTCAGCGCCTCGAACCATGATGCTGATCTCGTAC
>NYZC01000351.1 GCA_002686995.1 Phycisphaeraceae bacterium
CGGGTCTCGGCCGGCGCCGGCGTGCGGCGGACATCGTGCGCGAGGTCACCTCGGGTCCGCGCGCGATGGTCCTCGACGCCGACGCCCTGAACCACCTTGCCGCCGCGCCGGACCACTTCCGACCCGGCGCGCCGTCGGTGATGACGCCGCACCCCGGCGAGTTCCGAAGGCTCGCCGCGCCGCTGAACCTCGATGGTGACCCGACCGACGAAGCGGACCGGCCGCGCCTGGCCGGCGAACTGGCCCGCGCGTACGGCGCGACGGTGATCCTCAAGGGTCGTCACAGCATCGTCACGGACGGCGATTGCGTCTTCACGAATCGAACCGGCAACCCCGCGCTGGCCACCGCGGGCTCCGGCGACGTGCTGACCGGCGCCGTCGCCGCGCTGATGGCGCAGGGGCTTGCGCCTTTCGACGCCGCCGTCCTGGGCGCGCATCTCCACGGCGCCGCGGCCGATCTCTGGCGCGACGCGCACGGAGCGTCGGGGCTCACCGCCCGCGACCTGGCCGACCTGCTGCCGGACGCATTCGAAGCGGCCCGGTGCGCTTCGTAGCACAGGATCAACCTTCAATCGCCCAGCCGAACCGTCCGCGGCCCGAGATCCGCACTCGTCCTCGTACTCGTACTCGTTCTCGATCGGCCGCGCGCTGGCGTTGACACCCGGATGCCCTCGCGACGTGATGCCGCGTTCGTACCAGCTCCGCGGCGCCTTCTGATCCCGTTTTTCCGCGTCGACGATTCGGGCACTCTCGACTTGCGTTGCCGACTCCGGGCCGAGACGGTCCGGCTCGGTCAACCACGCGCAAGCGCGCGACCGAACAGGTACAAACCGACCAGGAACACGATCAGGACGACGACCACGCCCCCGATGTAGACCTGCTCCAGAAGGGCCGGCATCAGGATCAACGTGATCACGCCGCCGCCGATGAACGGCGCCGAAAGCGGCGCGCCGAGCGCGTAGTCCTCCGCGGCCCCTGACTCCATCCGGTTGTCGACGATGCGCAGCAGCATCATGCCCTGCGCGGTCGTGCCGGTCGACATGCCGTAATTGATGAGGCCCAGCTCGAACCAGTATTCGCGCGGCAGCAGCCTTCTCGCCAGAAACAGCAGGCAGAAGACGGTCCAGGCGAAGCCGAGCAGCAGCATGATCGCGACCTCGAAGCCGAACGCGCCGAGCACCTCCACCTTCAGCGACGTGACCGCGGCGACGATCAGGAACTCCATCGAGGCGCCGGTAATGCGGCGCATCGCGTCGGGGTCGATCAGGTCGTCGATCTTCAGCCAGTGCATCGCCTCCCGCACCAGCAGCCCGCCGATCAGCGTGAACATGAACAGCGGCAACTTGCTCGCGAACTTCGACACGCGCGTGATCGTCTCCGCGTCGTCGGTGGTCATCCGGGTGATCCCGCTGATCACGACCTGCAGCAGACTGCTCAGGCACATGCCGACGACGACCGCCACCGCGAGGATCAGCGCCTGGAACACCAGCGGGTCGATGACCTCCGAGCGCACGCGGGCGAACGCCGCCGGTGTCGGTTCATGTCGCGCTTCGAGCCCGGAAAGCAGCTCGACCTTCACGTCCGAAGCGCGCGTCCACCCCCGCCGCACCGCGATGTTGACGATGACGATGCCGCTCGCGACACCGTAGATCAGGCCGACCGTCGCGAATACGAACGCAAGATCCGGTCCCGCTTCGAATCCCTGGTCTTTGTAGACATGGCCCAGTGCCGCGGCGGTGCCGTGGCCCCCGGCGAACCCGGCCTCGATGAGCTGACCGAACGAGCCCGGCGCCTCGAGGCTGCCGAACTCGAAGAACGCCCAGGTCGCCGCGAGACCGATCGTCACCTCGCCGACGACGATCAGCCACACCATGACGCCCTGGCGCAGCGCGAGCCTGAGACTGCGCACCAGTGACTTTCCGGGCCGCTCGATCAGCAGCCCGGCGAAGATGATCGAGATGAGCCAGCCGGGCCAGCCGCGCAGCGTTGCGACGACGTCCTTCGTGGCCCAGCCCACGAAACCCACCCACGCTTCGTCGCCGACGCCGGGCACGGGCGAACCGCTTTCGACGCCGATCTCGCGAACCAGCGCGACCGCCGCCAGCCCGAGCAGCCCCCCGAGCACCGCGGCGGGAATGTAGAGCACCTGCAGCAGCCGGATCTTCGCGCGCAGCACGAAACCGACAAGAAGGAGACCGCACGCGACGAAGAACGCAGACTGCATGAGCAATCAGGAATCAGAATCGAGAATCAGAAATCAGTACTCTCCCACCCCGCTCTGGCGCAGCAGGTCGCGAAACGTCTCGCCGAAGACGAAGTTGTGCTCCGGAAGTTCGAGCCCCGACAGGTTGCGATCGACGTGGCTGAACAGAAGCTCGATCTCCGCGAGCGGATTCGTCGCCCCCGCAGGATCGACGACCTCGACGGTGCCCGAGGTGGACGCTCCGCTGGCATCGATGCGCTCGATCGCGGCCGTGAACCGGAGGCTGTCGCCAGGACGCGCCGCCGCCGTGAACCGCGCCTTGCCGATCTTCGCAAGGATCACCTTCTCGGCGAAATCGTTGGCATGCCCGACGAGAATGCCGGCCGTCTGCGCCATCCCCTCGATGATCAGCGGGTTCGGCATCACCGGCTCCGCCGGCCCGTCGTCTCCGGCGGCGAAATGATCGTGCAGCACCTCCTCCGCCATCGTGACGTTCTTGATCGCGACGCATCGCCGCCCCCGTTCCAGCTCCAGAATGCGGTCGATCCAGATCCAGCGCATGCCACGGACCCGTGCCTCACTTGCTACTCGTTACCGGCTGTTCGCCCGACGCGTCCGCCGCCACGTTCAGGAACCACGGATGAACACGGATGGACACGAATGGACACGATATGGACACGATATGGACACGAATGAGTGCCACCAGCAATCAGATTCTTTCCTCGATCAGAAGATTTCGCGCCTCTCACGGAGGCACAAGGACACGGAGAGGGTCTATGGGGACGCGTCGGGACGCGCCTACTCCCCAAGCTTCGTCTGCACGAACCTCACGACCGCGTCGACCGTGAAGATGTTCGAGAACTTCTCGACATCGCGATCCGCGTCGAACTCGTCGAGCTCGACGTGCGGCATTCTCCGGCGAAGCTCCGCCATGCCGTTGTCGGTGACCCGGCCGTCGGCCACGTACTGCGGGTCGTTGAGCACGTTGTCGGGGATCATCTCGCCCTGCTCGATCTTGATGCCGAACGCCTTCTCCAGGCGAAAGACGATGTCGAGGAAGTCGATCGATTCGGCGCCGAGGTCCTCGACCAGCTTGGCGTCCGCGACGACCTCGTCGTCATCGACGCTCAGCGCGTCGACGAGCACGTCCTTGACCTTGTCGAACACTTCTTCCTGGGTCAGTGCCATCTTGCCGTGTCTCCGTACAGGCATCGATTCAGCGGGATCCCGAACCGCGGGCAAGGATACCGGATTCGCCACGGACGTGCGGGGCAAACGGGGGACAGGAATCAGATGGCAGAGGGCAGAGGCGCGCCGGTCGATTCAGGATTCGTACGTGCGCAGCGGCACCAGCCTGATACGCCCCTGCACCGCGATGTCGTCGCCGTCGACGCGCCCCGTTGCCTCGAGCTCGAATCCGCTTTCGGTCTGCTTTCTGACCCTGACCTCGACGTGAAGGCTCTGGCCCGGACGAACCATGTTGCCGTAGCGCACGTTGCGGACCTCGCCGAGCACCCAGCGGCCGGGAGCGGCGTCCGAGCGCGAAGCGAGCAGGCGTCTTCCCGCCTGGACGAGGGATTCGAGCATGAGCACGCCGGGAAGCACGGGGAAGCCGGGGAAGTGGTCGGCAAGGTACTCCTCGGCGCAGGTGACGCACTTGACGGCGATGAGGTGCTGCTCGTCGGACTCGATGACGCGATCTATCAGCTCGAATCGCAATAGAGGGGCCTCTGGAAGTCCGGTCAGGGGAAGCGCAGGATCTTCTCGTCTGATTCCGTGATGCCCTGGTCGATCAGCCAGTGGTCGATCAGCTCCGCATAGCTGTCGGTCACCTGCGGCTCGTCGAGCCCGAGCCTGCCGCACACGTCCTGAACGATCTGCTCGCCGGGGCCCTCGACCTCGACGAACTCGCCGAGGTGGGGAAGCGTGTCAAGCTCGACGAGGCAATCGTCGTAACGCCAGCGGTGCCGGCGCTTCTCGAACTGGAGCGTCCTGACGAAGCCCAGCGCCTCGAGCATCGAACGGGCACCCTCGGCATCGTCGACGCGCATCTCCGTCTCCGCTCGAACCTTCAGCGGGCCCGCGGCCCGTGGCCCCTTGTGGGTCACCACGATCAGCGGCGCGTCCCGGTCGCTGTGCGTCTCACTTCGGATGCGGAGCCCTTCACCCGCCTGCCGCATGGACCGGTCGGGACGGTCGAAGAACCAGTTCACCTCCTCGATGCGCGGGCCTTCGACGGCGCCGAGACGTCGCAGCGCAGCGATCACCGGCTCGATCGACGCGACGCGCATCTTGGATTCAATCTCGATCATGGGCCGTCGCCGTGGCTCGTGGCGGCGGCGGCTCGAAGAGGCGTCGCGCCAGGTCGTGGATGCGACGTCGAAACTGCTCGCGCCGCCGGGGCGCAATCGTATCCGCATAGGCGTCGGCGTGGAACGACAGGGTCGAGGCGGCGCAGAGAAGCGTCAGGCCGGAGGGCAGATCCTGGTGCGAGGCGATGCGACCCAGCAGGCGCCGATCGGCAGGTCCGATGCCGAGCAGGCGCGCGATGCGGTGGTAGAGGACGTTGGGGCCGGGATCGACGCGACGGCGGTGCAGCCACTGGAAGAGCAGAAGCAGGCCGATGGCGGCGAGCATGACGGCGGCGGCGACGCCGAGCCATCGCATGGAGATAACGTGGCCGCCGCGCATACCCCAGTGTTCGGTGATCTCGGTGAGTTTGTAGGCGAGTATGGGCATGGGTCTGGGGTCTGGCGTCTGGGGTCTAGGGTCTGGCGTCGGGGTCCCACATCCGTCACGCCTCCATCTGCTCGATCAGCCTGCCCACGACGCGCTCGGCTCTTCCCTGCACCTGCACGTCCGGATCGGTGATCGACATCTCCGCGACCTCGCTCGCCACGTCGACCAGACCCGTCGACTCGACGACCCACAACGCGCTGATCCGGTGACGCTTGCGGTCATCGCCCAGCATCTTCGAAAGTGCCGAGAGCGCGTCCCGATAGTTCAGCTTCATCGCTGCCTTGATGGCGTTGGCGCGCGGGCGATTCTGGTCCGCGTCGATCATGCCGATCAGGTGCTTCGCGTCGCCTTTGAGATCGAGCGGCTCGAGCGCCTCGATCGCGTTCGCGCGGACGCGCCCGTCCTCGTGATCGAGCAGCCCGAGAAGGACCTGTCGCGCCTCATCGGAGCGAACCGTCGCCAGCGCCGAGGCGGCCGACGCCTGGATCACCGGGTCACGGCTGCAGGCCAGCGCAAGCAGCGCCGGCTCGAACAGGTCGCCCTGGTTGAGGCCCGCCACGATCGCGAGCGCCCGAAGCCGACCGGCCCGGTCAGCGCCCTCCAGCCGCCGCCCGAGCGTGACGTGGAATGCGGCATCGACCTTCATCAGCGCCCGACCCACCGATCGCCGCCGTTCTGGATCCAGCCGCGGCCAACCGTCCCAAAGCTGCTCGAAGCCGCGAGGGCCGAGCCAGCGGCTCGCCGTCTGGCGCACCTCCACGTGCGCGCTGTTGGTGAGCTGCACCATCAGCGAAGGCAACTCGGCGGCCTGCACGCGCATAAGGTGCCTTGCGGCAAGCATCGCGATCCGGGATTCGGGATCGAAGCAGAATCGACCGATGCACTTGCGGGCGCCCAGGCGACGGCTGCGCGGCGCCAGGTCGACCTCGATCAGCCGGCGCAGCGCGACGAGGCGCGCGAACCGATCGCCGTCCGCACGCAGTCGATCGAGCAGACGCACCTGTTGAACCGGGTCGTCGTCCACGGCCGCGGCGAACCACACCAGGCCGCGCGCCCGATGGGCGGCCCCGCCGCGATCGTATGTGTCGCCTAGCGTGCGGAAGGTCATCCGACCGCGGGCGCTTAGCGCCTCGGCGAGCGCGGCATCGCGAAGCAGGTGGGACGACGCGAGGACCTCGCTGAGCATCGAGCCCGCAACGGCGCGACGCAGGCCGGCGCAGGCATCGGCCGCGAGCGGCTCATGCGCGAGCGACGGCACCAGCGCCCGGCAGACGTTCGGATCGTCCGCCGACTGAAGCATCCGACGCCACGGGTCCGCCATGGGTGACCGGGGCAGCGCGGCAAGTTCGAACGAGGCGCGAACCGGACGGGGGGTCAGCGCGGCGAGGGCCAGCAGCACGTCGGCCTGCCGATGCCCGTCGTACACGGCGACCGCGCGCTCGACGACCTCCTGCAGGTATCGGCTTGCCCGCCCGTCGCAGACCGGCCGGGTCCCCGGGATGCGGTCCGTGCGGCACCACATCGCCAGCTCGTACAGGCATCGCGCCGCTTCGCGCTTGAGGTCCGCGGGCCCGTGGATGAGCTGGTCCGAAAGCAGGTACGAAAGGCTGGTGGCGCGGCCCCGCCGGATGATCTCGACGGCGTGACGGGGACCTGGCCCGTCGCGCATCGCCGCGGCCTGCCGCAGCGCCGGGAACAGGTCGGAGACGCGCTCGCACACCGACGCCTGCAGCCTGGCGGGCAGCCGTTCGAATTCGAGCACGAGCCCGAGCGTTCCCTCCGTGTGGCCGCGCGCCAGCAGGACCTCTCCGATCCGTCCGGCCTCCGCCGCTCCGGCCGTCGGCAGCGCCGCGGAAAGAGCACGGTCGACGTGTGGGTTATCGGAACCGGTGATGCGTCGAAGCGTAGCGGTCAGCACCTTCAGATTATCGGTCCGCGCCCCGCCCACGCTTTGCCTGATCGGCCCACACGGAAGTGGATTCGGGCAGGACGGGGGCCCGGGGCAAACTGCGTTAAAAAAACAGAGAATCTGGGTGAAAAATGACTTATAGGCCTTTCCTTTGCAGGGGCCTTCGCTATAATGCTCGACTAACTTCAGACCCTCCGGGGCGCGACGGAATCGAGACTCGAGATGAGCATCAGCCATAAATCTTCCAGCACCCAGCTTCTACGCCTGATGATCTATCGCCGGGCCCTTCACCCCGAGCTCTTCGAGCTTCAGGGCCGGCGGATTCATCGACATGCCGACTACGAGGCTGAGACCTGGGTGTTCCCCGGGGGACACGTCATCCGGTACCAGGTCGACGGCAACTGTATCTCCGAGACCGTGATCGAGGATGGCGACCACCTTCCCGAGAACGGCCTGATCCATGCCCTGCCGTGCCTCGGCGAGAAGGACTTCGACCTCGAGCCGGTCGGCAAGCTCGGCTACATGACGACCATCCAGACCGAGTCCCTTTCGGACAACCTCTACCAGGCCACGTACCGCGAGCTTCGGGACTTCGCCGAAGAGGCCGAGGCCCTCACGTACGAGTGGACCAACGAAGACGACCAGCCTTGCCTGAGCATGGTGGACGCCCAGAAGTACAAGCGGCAGTTCCACGTGCAGAGCTATCACATGCTCGGCGCCGGCGGCCTGGTGCTCCGCACCCAGTCGATCTTCGAGACCATCTGACCCTCTTAACATCTGACGATGCGGATTCCGGGGGCATGATCGTCATCATGACCGCATGGCGGCGCGGATGACCACGCCCAATCGAGCATCACTGACTTCCGCCTTGGAGGCTTCGGGCATCGTCGCGGTCGTCCGCGCGTCGGCACCCGACTCCCTCGTGGACCTCTGCCAGGCCCTGGTCGAAGGCGGCGTCGCGGCGGTCGAGATCACGATGACGACGCCGGGGGCGCTGGGCGTCATCGAGTCGGCAAGCCGTCGACTGCCCTCCCATTGCGTGATCGGCGTGGGAAGCGTGCTCGACCCGGAGACCGCGCGGGCCGCGATCCTGTCGGGGGCGAAGTACGTGGTCGCGCCGACGCTGAACCTCGACGTGATCGAGATGGCTCACCGCTACGGGTGCCCGGTCATCCCCGGTGCCCTCACCCCTACCGAGATCATGACCGCATGGCAGGCCGGGGCGGACATGGTCAAGGTGTTCCCGGCCAACCATTTCGGACCGAGGTACATCAAGGACCTGCTCGGCCCGATGCCGCAGCTGCGCCTGACCCCGACCGGCGGCGTCGACCTCGACACCGCCGCCGACTGGATTCGCGCGGGCTGCGCCTGCCTGGGCGTCGGCTCGGCACTTATCAGGAAGGACCTGATCGAGTCCGGCGACTGGGCGGCCATGACCGATCTCGCCGCGAAATACGTCGAGCAGGTGCGCCTGGCGAGATCCGGCGATTAGATTCTTCCGCCGTCACTTCCTGTCGCGGTGACGAGAAGTTGAAGAACCACGGATCCGCATCAATCCGAAGCTCCTCCCCGCACTCCCGGCCTGCCGAGTGCGTACAATCCTCGATTCCTGAACTGAGCCGCGAAGCCGTTACCCCCGAGACCCGGACCATGGATCTATCCAAAGAGGAAATCCAGCGTTACAGCCGCCACCTGATTCTGCCCGAGGTCACCCTCGAGGGGCAGAAGAAGCTCAAGGCCGCCAGCGTGCTGATGATCGGCACGGGCGGACTCGGCGCGCCGGTGTCGATGTACCTGACCGCGGCCGGCGTGGGCCGGATCGGCCTCGTCGACTTCGACACGGTCGACTACTCGAACCTGCAGCGGCAGGTGCTGTTCTCGACGGACGACGTCGGCGTCTCGAAGCTCGACGCGGCGAAGAAGAGGCTGCAGGGCCTCAACCCGCACGTGCAGATCGAAACGCACGAGGCGCACCTGTCGGCGGCCAACGCGATGCAACTGGTGGCCGACTACGACGTCATCATCGACGGCACGGACAACTTTCCCACCCGCTACTGCGTCAACGACGCCTGCGTCATTCAGAACAAGCCGAACGTGTACGGATCGATCTTCCGGTTCGAGGGCCAGGCGACCCTGTTCAACCCGCAGGTGAAGGGCCCCTGCTACCGGTGTCTCTATCCCGATCCGCCCCCGCCCGGCATGGTGCCGTCGTGCGCCGAGGGCGGCGTGCTGGGCATTCTCCCCGGCATCATCGGCACGATCCAGGCGACCGAGGCGATCAAGCTGATCCTCGGCGCCGGCGACACGCTCGTCGGGCGGCTGCTGCGTTTCGACGCGATGGCGATGTCGTTCCGCGAGTTCAAGCTGCGGCGCGATCCCGGCTGCCCCGTCTGCGGCGATGCGCCCACCATCACCGAGCTGATCGATTACGAGCAGTTCTGCGGCATCCGGGGCGAGGAGTCCACCACCGTGATACGCGACGACGATTCAATTCCGGAGATCTCGGTCAGCCAGCTCAAGGCAAAGCTCGACAACGGCGACGAGTTCGAGCTCATCGACGTCCGCGAGCCGCACGAGCACGAGATCTGCAACCTCGATGCGGCCACGCTCATTCCCCTGGGCGAGATCGCCTCGCGCCTTCCCGATTTCGACAGCGCCAAGAAGTACGTCGTGCACTGCAAGATGGGCGGACGCAGCGCCCAGGCGGTCGATCTCATGCGACAGGCCGGCCTGGACGCCACCAACGTGGCGGGCGGCATCACGGCCTGGGCGAACGAGATCGACACGGATATGCCGACGTACTGACCGGCACGAACGTACCTGCCCCCGATTCAATCGGAGTATCCGGTCGGCCGCGGATTCAGACGAATCCGCCGATCAACTGTCGGTTCGCGATGTCGGGGTCGTGTTTCCGCTTTTCGTGGCTATTCCTGGCTTCTTGTGGCTATTCCGGCCCGCGGAGCACCGGTGACGTTCGAATCATTTCCCACCTCGACGGCCGACACCACCGGATCGACAGCCTGGTGACATCGGAGTCGATGCGCGCGGGAACGGGGGTGAGGACCGCGGAATTCCACGACGCATAATCCTCCGCCTCCGGCTGCTCAATCAGGATCCGGGTCCGCGAACACCGATCAGGGCTAACCCTGATCGGCCCGCTGGACGATGAAGAAGACGCCGGGGTCCAGGTTCATTCGAACAAGGTCCGGGGAAGAATCGGAACAAGAAGGCGGGGTCCTGTTGCGCCCGGCAGGCGGTCCATGAGGAAATCCGAGGAACTACTGACAGCCCGATCGGCGGACGTGCTCGATACGCTGCGCGACTGTGAATCCACGGTGCGCGAAGTGCTCGACAAGAAGAGCGCGGCGATCGCCTGCGGTGAGGACGCGCCCGACAAGCGCCAGCACGATCGCATCCACTACGAGGTGCCGGAAGGGCTGATGTTCATCATCCAGCATCCCGGCGGATCGGCCGCCACGTACCTCGTGCGCCCCTACAACCTCAGTGACGGCGGCGTCGGGTTCCTTCACGGCGCCTACATTCATCCGGGCAGCGCCTGCCTCATCAGGCTCAAGACGCCGAGCGGTTCCTTCGTCGAATCGATGGGCTCGGTGGTCCGATGCAGCTTCGAGACCGGAAAGATCCACGACGTCGGCGTCAAGTTCGACAAGCAGATGCCTGCCGGCTGGTACGACGCCGAGGTCGTCGAGGAGCAGGTGAAGGAGGACACCGGACTGCCCGTGTGCACGGGCCGGGTCCTGTACCTCACCGCCTCGAAGAACGAGCGCGAACTGATGCAGTACCAACTCGAGAAGCTGCATCTGACGCTCGTGACCGCCTCCGGCGTCGACGAGGCGATGAAGTGTACGAAGGACGAGACGTTCAACATCGTCATGACGAGCGTGTGGATCGGTGACGACAAGGTCGGGCTCGAGTTCGCGAAGAAGCTCAAGGAAGGCGAATACCCCTACCCGATCGTCGCGGTCTGGCCCGAAGGCGACGAGCAGGAGCAGGCGGAGGCGGAGGAGGCCGGCTGCAGCGACGTGCTGACGCAGCCGTACGAAATGGACCACCTGCTTCCGGTGTTCCGCAAGTACTTGGTGTGCCAGGAGGCGTCGGGCGGCGAGGTCGCGCCGCTCTACAGCAGTCGGTGGATGGAGCAGCGCATGCGCCCCATGATCCTGTCCTATCTCGACGAGATGGAGAAGCAGGTCCAGAACATCCAGGACGCGCTGAACGGACACGACAACGAGCACGTGCTGCAGGGCTGCCGCAAGCTCAAGAGCACGGCCGGCGGCTTCGGCTTCGCGCAGATCGTCGACCTCTCCAAGCAGCTCGAGCAGCTCGTCCAGGCCGAGTCCGAGGCCGAGACGGTGCAGGACACGTTCCGCGAGCTGATCGCGATGTGCCAGTCCGCCTGCCTGGTGCGGTCGGAATCGTAGATCGCCGCGGTTGCCTGCCCGTCCCGTTCGGCCCACTCACTCACCCAGCCAGAAGACCGCATTGACGAGAATCGCCGCTTCTTCGTCGCTCAGTCCTTCACTCGTGACGACCTTTCCGTCGCGCGTCACGCAACGTGCTCCGAGGCTCAGCCCCGCGAGCACGACGCGCCCCCGACCCACGGCGCCCGCGACGAGCGTCGGATCGCCGCCCGCGCCGCTCGTCTCGACACTCCGCGCGATGACGGTGCCCGCCGCACCGGGCGCGATCGGCATGTAATCGGGGAATCCGGAATCGAAGACCGCGCCCTCGATAAGCCTCGTCCGCTCGATCAGCGCGATGAAAGCAGGATTGTTCCGGCGCGTCGCAAACGCCTTCCCGACGGAAGCCGCCGAGACGACGGGGTGGTGGGCGACGATCCGCATGCCGCGCACGGGAACGAACGTGCCGAGGGTCCCGATCTCGGGAAAGGGCGCGGCACCCAGTGAAGGATGACCGGCGCTGTGGTGAACGAGCAGGACGCCGCCGCCGCGCTCGACGAAGGCGCGCACGTCCTGCTGCCAGTCGTCGCCCAGGTTCGTGGGGTCATCGGCCATGTTGGGAATGACCAGGACATCGACGCCTTCCAGTGTTTCAGTCCTGACGTCGTCGACCCAGGATGCGGCGGCGCGCTCCTGCCGGTCGAGCCGGCGCAGCATCGCTTCGGCGCCGTAGTCGCACGGCTTGCGGTGATTTCGCGCGCTGCGGAATACGGAAACCACAATGCCGTCGGAAATGCCGTCGGATCGCCGGGACCGGTCCGCATTCTCGCGCTGCGCCGCGCCCCGCAGGAACGTCATCCCGTTGACCGGTGCATACGCGTCGGCCCGAACCGGGTCGCTGACTTTCGCGGGACCGGGCGACGCCACCGGATCGAGCAGAATGAAGTTCCAGTCGCGCGGCCGCAGGCGTACGTCGATGCGATCGCTGACGATCTCGTGGGCGCCGGTGCTCACGTTGGTCGCAAGCCGCTCGCCGATTGGCGCCACCGCTCCGAGCGTCACCGTGACGTCGCGCGTCGCGTTGACGTGCTCATTGAAGACACCGATCGCGGATTGCCGCCCGTCGGTGTGCACGGAAAGCCTGATATCGCCTGATGCCTCGCCCTCGACCCGCGCCGGCAGCGACCCGCCGAGACCAGCCACCAGCGGTCGCAACAGATCGTGACCGACCTCGAGCAGCGCCAAGGCGACGGCGCGACCCTTCCCGGCCTCACGTACGGTCGCCAGCGGCGTCCCGCCATCCGCGCCGATGACGCGCGCCGTCCGCGCCCGCATCGGCACTGCCGCCACGCTGGTGCTGACAGTGACGCCGCCGAGAAGGTCGCCGGAACCCTTGATCACGACGCTGCGGCGGACGGCGCCGTCTTCAACCTCGACACCGCAGAGTTTGGCCAGCCCGGGTGTCAGCAGCGCTTCGCCCTCGACGATCACCGAGCCACCACCGCGCACCCAGTCGGTGATGCGCCGGACGCTTGCGTCGCTGATCACTCGACCGCTCGGCACGACGAGCAGCCGGTAACGCGGCAGATCCATCTCCAGGTGCGACGCAAACACGAGATCGGTGGGCACGTTGCGCAGCGACGACTGCCGCTCGAGCCGTCGGTGGTGTCCCTTGAGGCAGACTGCGACGCCGAGCCGGGCCGCTTCTTCGAACAGCGCCGGCCAGAGCGACGGATCCAGGTGATCGCCGACGGACACGACGTTGCCGCCGAGCTCGCGGACGCCCGCGACGGCTGCGGCGCCCCACCCGTCGAAGCCGGCGCCGACATTCTTTGGAGCGAAGCGCCTGAAGGTGCCGTGCATGCGCAGGAAGTCTCTGCCGAGCACCGGTGGACTTGGCGCAGGTGCCTGCTCGCGGCGATGCACCGGCCCGACGGTCACGACGGGCGGATGACGCCATTCGAGGTAGGCGCGGCGAACCGCATCGGGGCCGCCCCGCGCGGCGACCCATCCTCCGGTCACCCCGTCGGGGCCGAGCGACAGGTCTTCGATGGCAAGCTGACCGTGGACGTGGTGAGCGTAGAGCCGCACGACGAAGCGGCCCTCGGCGTCGCGCTCGCGGAAACCGCCCGCCACCTCGCGCGCCGCGTTGTCGGCGATCGCGTACCAGGTTTCCTTCGCGTGTTGGTCCAGCGTGTAGTCCGAGGCAGGGTCGATCGACATCGGCAGTTGCTTCAACCCGTCGACGGCCTCGTACCAGAGTGCGTCGTCGGCCATGGAGCCGCCGGGCGACCACCCCGTTTCCACCTGGAGCTCGTGTGGCGTACCCGACGTCGTACGAAAGAAGAGCGCGCGACCTCCGCGCACGATCGTGACGTCGCAAGTGAGATCATGTTCCGCGAATTTCGTCTCGTATCGAAGCGTCTTGCGGACGGGCCCATCGACGACAAGGTCCGCACGTCCCCCCGTCGGCTTCCCGCGCCGCTTGTCGGCCACGGAGAAATCGGTTCCGTTGCCCATCCATCGCGACGGGCGCCCCCAGGACTGCAGGATGTTCGCCGACGTCCCGCTGAACGGACGCAGTCGCCAGAGGTGCGGGCGATCCGGTGCCAGCAGCGCTGCGAAGTAATCGTTGCGCATTTCCCATCCCAAAGGCGTCTCTGCCAGCGCCAGGTCGCCGACCGACCGCACGTCCGGTGCAGCCCGACCACCGACATACAGTCCGACGAGTTGATCGTCATACGGTCGAAGCGGAATCGTGAACGCGAATCGATCCTTTGCCACCCGCTGCGCGTGCAGCTCGACGCCGCCGGCCGTCACGGCGCGGACGATGTCGCCATCGGTGATGTTCGGCAGGCGCCATTCGACTTCGACGTACGCTTCATCGCGGGCCAGACCCACCGATTCGCTGACCAGGAAGATCCGGCGATGCGGCGCATCCGACACCTCCCAGTGCATCCGGTCGGCGCCGGCAAGGTGCGCCGTGTTCGCTTCGGGGGCGCGCCGGCGGTACGGGTCGGACACCGGGTGAGTGATGCCCGGGGCCGGAGCGGGGCCGAACGCACGACGCAGCACGTTGTCGATGAACGGGCGGACGGTGTCGTGCCGCTCGGGTTGCCAGCCGTCGAGCGTTCTGGAGTAAATCACGGCGCCGCGCTGCTGCACCGGCTCCGCGAGCAGGACCGCGGCACGCTCCGGTCGGCGCGTCTCCACGAACAGCGCCTCGAGCCTCTTCGGCCACTTCGCCCAGCACTGGTATCCGAGTGCGCCCTCCGCCGGCTGTCCCTGGTTCAGCGGATGAGCGGAGCCGGCTCTCGGTGACACGTCTACCGCCTGTTGCGTTCTGGACGGTACGCCCTGGCCGGGCATCGCCGCGCCGAGCGACGTCATGAACGCTTCGATGCTTCGGTTGCCGTATCCATACCGATCGTCGAACCAGATCACGCCGCCACGCGAAAGCATGTCGCGGATCGCCTCCCGGTTCGCCGGATTCTCGATCACGCGCAGCAGAATCGCTTGACTGTCCATCCCGCAGAACAGGAAACGCGCCGGCACCATCGCGTCGGCGAAATCCGACAGGTCCGAGTCGGAGGCGAACACGCGCGTCTCGATCCCGCGCGGTCCGAGATCGAGCCCGATCCCGCCCAGCACGACCATGATGCGCGGCGTGCCTGCGATGACGGGCGTGGCCGCGACTACAGAAAGAAGGACGAGTGCCCCCAGGGCGCAAGGGTTTGGACGAACGGTCATCAGGATATTGTTGCACGCCCGTCGCTGAAGTCGGTAGACCTCAGACGGATTCGCTGCGAAGCGGCGGGTGTCTGCCTTCTAACTCCCAACGCGGGCTTCGCCCGCAACCCAAGAGGTGTCCGCTTCGATGGAGAAGCGGGCCCATGATTTCAGGACATATTAATCACGCCCCAC
>NYZC01000352.1 GCA_002686995.1 Phycisphaeraceae bacterium
GCCGCGGCCGTCGTTGCGGTAGATTCCCGCCGCCTCGTCGAAGTGGTGGGCGACCAGGTCGAGATCGCCGTCGCGGTCGAGGTCGCCGAGGGCGGCGCCGAAGCTCACCCCGACGTGATCGAGCCCCCATTGGGCGCCGACGTCCTCGAAGGAGAGATCGCCCCGGTTCCGATACGCCCGGTTCGCCTGGCTCAGCACCGGGCTCGGTTGCCAGACCGTTTCCCACGCGTTCTCGCCACGGTGCATGGCGCGGTCGCGCTGCCGCTGGAGGTCGCTGTTGAACCAGTCGCGGGTCATGCCGTTGGTGATGAAGACGTCGGTCCAGCCGTCGTTGTCGAGGTCGGCGAGCTTGACCGACCACGTCCAGTCGGACGAGGCCAGGCCGGTGAGGAACGCGGCCTCCATGAGCCGTCCCGTGCCGGCGTTGAGGTACACCGCGTTGCGCATGTACTGGCGGGGCCGGGCGCTCTCCAGGAACCAGCGGCTGCGGTCCATGTCGCCCATCGACAGCTTCGCGCCGCGGTGAGTCGTGGCCGCCATGTCCGACGCCATGAAGTCGACCAGTCCGTCGTTGTTGATGTCCGCCTGGTCGGCGCCCATGGAGAACCACGGCGTGTGGGGCAGGGCCTTCCCGGTCACGTCCGTGAACGTGCCGTCGGCGTTGTTGCGGTAGAGTTGATCCGGCCCGTAGAAGTCGTTGCTGACATACAGATCCGGCCAGCCGTCGTGGTCGTAGTCCCACCAGGTCGCGGCCAGGCCGAGGTGCCGGCCGGAGATCCCGGCATCATCGGTGACGTCGGTGAACCGGGGGCTCCCCGACGTCGTGTCGTTGCGGTAGAGGCGGTCGGCCTGGCCGGCGAGGTGCAGGGTCCGGAATCCCCCCGGCTTGTCGATGAACGTGAACAGGTTCTCGAAGCGGGAGGTCACCTGTGGATAGCCTCGGTCGTCCCGGTAGGTGATGCCGCGCGCGTTCGACTCCTCGACCGTCGACGGCATGACCGCCGTGTGGCCGCTGCGATGCCGGTTGGTGAGCAGGTAGGCGTCCAGGTCTCCGTCCCGGTCGTAGTCACCGAAGGCGGCCATGATGCCGGCGCCTTGAAAATCGAGGCCCCAGGCACCCGCTTCATCGGTAAACGTGCCGTCGCCCTGGTTGACGTAGAGCCGGCTCGGCGCATCGAACGTGCAGACGAACAGGTCGAGATCGCCGTCGTCGTCGACATCGACGAAGGTCGCCCCGGTGCACCATGCGCCGCCGCCGTCGACGCCCGCGCGTTGCGTGGTGTCCTCGAACCGCCAGCCGCCGAGATTGCGGTAGAGGCGATTGCCCGCGGCCTGGTTCGTCAGGTAGACATCCGGACGGCCATCACCGTCATAGTCGCCGATGCATGCGCCACCGCCGGCGAAGGGGCCGGCCACGTGCCTGACGGCCCCGGGCGGGTACCGGTTGACGACCGTGATGCCGGTGGTCGACGCGTCCAGGCGTTCGAATCGGGTCGCGCCCGAGGTCCCGTTATCGGCAAGGGGAGTGGAACGGATCGAACGAGGCTTGGCGGTGCTGACCGACGGGACCTCGGACCTGCGGTCGCATCCGATCAGCGCAAACAACAGCGGCGGCACGGTGAGTGCCGCCGCCATGGATGCGTTGCGTGTGAAGCGGCGCACGGTGAAAAGGATATCAGGACGCCGCGAACGTCTGGAAGCCAGCCCTCTAACGGCGCCGTCTGAGCGACATCAGTCCGGCGAGCGTCAGCGCGCCAAGGGTCGCCGGCTCGGGGACCACCACGTTGATGAAATCGACCTCAGTTAATGCGCCAGAGGTCTGGCGGTTATAAAAGGAGATGTGGTTGCCGTTGGTAGCGCCGGAGTAGCTGGTCGAGCCCGAGATCGTCGCGACGTTGGCGAGCGCGTCGGTCACCTCGAATGTGAAGTTCGTCCCGTCATCCGTGATCAGGACATCGAGGGTGTCGCCATTGGCGATGTCGAGGCCAAACACGTTGAGGTGAGTCACCGCGTTTCCCTGGTCGTCCAACAGCGTGTCGTCGGCGTCACCGAAGTCGAACACCGAGAGGCTGTCATTGATGCCGGATCGGTTGTCCATGTTGATCCTGAAGCCGAGACCGTGCGTCTCACCGAACTGGCCGGGGAGGGCCGAGGCGCGGGTCACGATGTTGAAGTTTTCCTGGTCACCATCGGTGTCGGTCATCCGGAGCCGCGCCCTGATGACGAGCTGCTCGGTGGCGGGGTCGAACTCCTCGACGGAGGACAAGAACGCACCCGTATTGAACTTCATGAAACCACCTTCCTCGATCGGGAGGAGGCCCGTATGACTCGCGTTGACGAACGCGCTCGACCACTTTGCCGCGTCGACCGTGCCGTCGTTGAAATCGTCCGTGAGTGGCAGCGCGGCCCAGGCCGGCGCGGCCAGAACCGTCAGGATCGTCAGTGCCGTCAAGCTTCTCATCGTCGAATCTCCTTGCAGCCTCTACCGTTGATGTGGTGCAGTCCTGCTGCGTGGGGGGCAGGTACACACACGCAGGCCCGATTCAATCTCCGATTCTTGAGTGTGCGGGTCCAGACCGACAAGGGTCTGAAAATGCTGGAAATCTCCCGCCTTTGCTTGATTGATTATGGACGCACTTGGGGGATCAGTCAAGCATCTTGCCGGCGGATTTCCTCGTTGTCTTGATGTAAATGACTGTTGATGCAAGTCTTGCGCACAATGGTGGTTTGCCGGGCCGTGTCGGTTTCGATCGCAGCACGATCGACTGGATTCTCAACTCGACGATGCCCGTGTCCGGATCGGCGAGTGCACCGGTTCGATCATGGGGCGATCTTCACGCGACCGCCGCGGCGGCTTGCCGCATGGTCGAGCTCCTTATGATGCGGTTGAAGCGATACGCTATGGAATTGACATCGCCGCGTAGGACCGATGATGGCAACCACAGTACACGCCCAACTCGCTGAACGAATCGGCGTCTCCACCATCTGCATGCCCGGGGATTCGATGCCTGAGGCGCTGGAGCGGGCGCTGGACGAAGGCTTTCGCAGCGTCGACCTGATCCCGCACCATTGCGATCGCAATCTTGGCTGGCCCGATACCGTACCACCGATCGGAATCGATCTCGACGAGATCACGCCCACCGAGATCGATCGGGTGATCGGAATCGTGCAGCGGTTTCCCTACTACAACATTCACGGGCCGGCGACCGACATCAATCTCGCCTCGCACAACCGAGGCATCACGCGAGAGACGCGCCGGCAGTATCACCAGGTGTTCCAGTTCGCCGTGGATTGCGGCGCCGCGTCGGTCACGTTCCACCCCGGCATGCCGCCCGAGCCCAGCCAGCCCGGTGAGCACCGCCACGCTACGGAGCGCAACATCGAGTTCGGCAAGGAGCTGGCGGACCTGGCCGAGAAGCACGACCTGGACACGGGATACGAGAACCTCGGCCTGTACCCCGATCCGGACCAGATGCAGCAGATCATCGATGCCGTCGGAAGCGATCGCTTAGGTCTGCATTTCGACGTCGGTCACGTCTGGCTCGATCCGGTCAAGGATCCGATGGTCTGGCTGCGTCAGCTGGGGCGACACCTCGTGGCCGTGCACATGCACGGTGCGTTCCATCGGCCCGATCGCGGCTTCGTCAACCACCAGACGCTGGAGCAGGACGGATGCACGGATCTGCGCGCGGTCATGCGCGCACTGGACGACCTGGATTACGATCGCGGCATCAACCTCGAGCTGCACGCTCCGGACCTGGGGACGTACTTCGAGTTCTGCCGGCGCAGTCGCGACATCCTGATTCGCGCGGCGACGTAGCTTGCGATCGGGCTCTGGCCATCAGATCGTTTACTGCAATCCAGACCGGGATTTCCGACAAAGCCTAGAATTAATTCAGGTCGCGCGCTGTCGCGACGGGAGATCTCGTCATCAGGCCTCGACCACCGAATTCGGCGTTTACCCTCATCGAGCTGCTCGTCGTCATCTCCATCGTGGCCCTGTTGATTGCCATCCTGCTCCCTGCGATCAAACGGGCGCGGGCGACGGCGCGGACCGTGATCTGCTCGTCGAATCTTCGGCAGGTCGGCATCGGGGTGCAGGTCTACGTCTCCGAGAGTGACCGGATCCTTCCACTGATCAACGAGCGTCGATGCTGCTCGTCGCCGATTCCCGGCGGGGCGGGAGGCGGCCGGGGCTACAACTGGCTTGGGCTGATCGAGCACGTGGCCGACGGCCAGGGGACGCGGAACCTGCATTGTCCCGCCGACGACCGCAACCCCGATCCGCACGACGAGCTTCGCATCTTCACCCCGCTCACATTCGATGAGTCGACGCGTGCCGTCGAGCGGGGCGCGTACAGCTACGGGGCGAACTTCGTGGGCCGCCGCCTGCCGAACCGCCGCATTCCCTGGTCGTCGACGGACGGTCCGTTCGGTGCGACCGGTGACGATCCCGACGAGCTGGGGCCCGTCTTGATCGACACCATCCCGGATCCCGCGGAGACGGTGCAGGTCCTCGACGCGTACTACCAGGACCTCAGCGTCAAGTTCTCCGTCATCGATGCCCAGATCTCGATGAACGACGCGCTCGAAGGCCATGGGTACTGGGTGACCTCGCTGCAACTGTTCCGTCATGACGTGAACCCGGAGCCCGATACGCCGATCGGGCCGAACGTCCTGTTCGCGGACGGTCACGTCCGGGCGACAGTCGATTTCTTTCGGCTGACCGACGACAACTTCAGCTTCGAAGTCGATGACTAGTCGATGGGGTCCCCCCGCCGGACCTTCCGACCTTCCGGCTTCTCGACGCTTTCGAATCCGCGGCTATTCGTCGCGATTCCCCGTGGAAGTGCCCATCCGGACGTACGTGCCGAACCTGTTGATCGAGCTGCGGATGAGGCGGTTGATCGAGGTGTCGAGGTCGTCTTTGTGGTCGAGGATGGTCCCGACCATGGTGCTGACCGGAAGCTGCATGTCCTGGCCGAGCCGATGGATGTGCACGCGCTGGTGAATCGAGAACACGATCGTCACGCCGACGGTGTCCGGGGCGCTTTCGTCGACGGCGTCGTAGAACTGGACGACCAGGCGCGGCAACTCGATCCGGTCGTCCACGACGAACCGCTCCTTCGTCAACGCGGCGCGGAGGACCCGATCCACGCTCTCTTTGGTCGTATTGTCGAGGACGTGCCTGGGAAGCGGCTCGAGGACAAGCGAAATCGTTTCGAGCCCGTTCAGGCACCGTACCTCGTCCGGCAGCTTGCGTTTGAGCATCGGCCCTGCGAGGACGGCCGCCGCGCCGACCAGCAGTGCGCAGGCGCCGACGGCGTATCGCTGAGACGTTCGGTCCGGATCGTGCCGCGTGTTCATGATGACCTTCCGTCTGCCCAATTCGAAGACGGGATCCTATCAACCGTCTCCGCTCGATTCGAGTACGGAAAAGTGCCGGTGGAAGGACTCGAACCCACCTACAAATCTCCTCGAAATGTAGCACATTCGGAAACGGGCGGCGCAGAATCCGGCGCACCAACGGTCCCGACCTTGCCGCACTGATCAACGCATGGGATCACCTGCCCGAACCCGTCCGCCGAGCATCCTGTCGATCGTCGAAGAGGCCAAGGGGAGCCGGCACGGTATCTGCCAGCCGTCGGGTCACCGGTAGTTGATTCTGATCTCGACGCCCTCCAGATACAGACCGCCATGCTGCGTCAACGTCACACGCAGGTCGTTGCGTCCCGCGACGACGGGGGCATCGGAGCAAGTGAGCGTCGAGAAGTGCAAGTGCGTCGTCGGCTCCGACTCCGGCAATCGTCGGCCGTTGAGAGTCACGGCCACGCGCCCTGCCGGCGGTGCGTTGAACGTAAGGGCAAGCGTGACCGAGCGGAGAGTGCCGGCACGACGCGCCGCGTCCAGATCGTCTCCCACGTTGAAGGTCAGCAACTTCGCCACGCCCGGCTCCGTCAGGTTCACGGGCAGCGGCATCTGTCCGCCGGCATCCGGTGACAGCCCCTGCGCGTCGCGCGTGATGAAGTAGTGCTTGTCCTTGGCGCAAAGCGTCTGCGGGCTGCCGATCTGCTCGAGCATCTGCCGCTCGATCGGCGCCATCGGGTGGAACCGATTCAAGGCGTGACAGTCGAAGTTGAACAGGTAGATGCTGCCGGCTCCCTGCCTCCAGAACGAGGCGGCAGCACCACGCATCATCTCGATGCTCGCGCGCGTGATCTTGCCACCGCCATAGTCCTGCACGTAATACTCGATGCCGCCGGCGACCTCGACGGCCGTGCCTTGGGCCGCCTCGACGAACCCGGCGACGTCGGCGTTCATGTCGAGGCAGCTTCGTGACATCGGCTGGAGCACGTCGACCAGCCCCTCTCGGATCCACGTCCGCACGTCCATCCCCACCTGCTCGCACTCGGAAAAGGTGGGGCCGACGCGGGCCAGCAGCGTCAGCTTCCTGCCTTTGTGCCTGCCGATCTCGTCGAGCCGGCTGCGCACCCGGCGCATGAAGTCGTTGAGCAGCGGCATCCCCTCCTGCTCGTGGCCGTTTCGGAAGTACATCGGGTGGCTCAGGAAATCCATCTCGAAGCCGTCGACGTCGCGCTCGGCACACATCTCGTCAATCAGTGCGAACTTGCGCCGGCGGACCTGTTCATGGGCAAAGTCCATCGCCCAACTGAACCGGTGCTCGTAGCACTTTACGTAGACGTCGGGAACGTCCTCGCCGATCATCAGGTGCGGGTTCTGCTTTTGCCACTCGCTGCGAATCGATGGCCGGCGATCCACCCAGTCGTTGTGAATGTCGTTCATCCTCATGCTGGGCCAGAACTGCATGCCCAGCTCGTGGGTTCGCTCGGCCCAGAGCGCCAGCGGGTCGAGGTCCCGGTCCAGCAGGGATCGCACGTTGAGCGCCCACTTTCGAAAATTGTCTTGTTCAAACTTGCCGCCCGGCACGTGCCGCCCATCGTACACCTGGGCGACCTTCGTGTCGTACAGGAACTGGTCATTGCCGTGATTGACACTTTGGATGAAGACGCTGACCTGGGTGCCGACAAGCTGGTTGACGACGTTGCAGAGCTGCTCAGGGCTGATCGGTGGTTCGAAGTGGTACAGGGCCCCTGCGCCGCCGTCACTGTTGAAGAGGATGCCGTGCATGATCGATTCCTGCCGCCTGGATGCCTGGCGATCGGGCCGTCGACGGACGAGGGTCGAGTCGCAGTAACAGCAGAACCTGACCCTGAACGCCGCTACCTGATGAGGTCCAAGTCCCGAGATTATAGAAGACGTTACTCTGCAGCACGATTACAGCCTGTCCGGACGGCGATTCGTACAGGGCGGAAACGGTGCCGTTCGACGGCGTACGCATCGATGACGGTCAGGCAAAGGTCACGATGCCGCCGCTCTCGTTTGTCGCGATGACATTGACGTTGGCGTAGATGGAGGCCGAAGTTCGACCTTTTGCCATCCGACGTTCCCGCTCTCCGAGCTCACCACCGGCCGTGCGGTCCGGGATCCTCCATCGACCAATGCAGGTACGTGTCGAGCCGTTCCTCGTCACCATCGGATCCCGCATGCCCGTCCGCGTAGGCCAGGGCGGCGACCGTCTCGCCCATGTGACGTCGCGTGGCCGTGAGGTCGATCCGGTTCAGCGGCGTGGATCCGTTGCACATGCAGTCGATGGCGTAGGTCGGATGCGCTCCGGCCTCGTACACGCCGTGGCTGCCGTCACCGAACATGATGATCTCCGAGGGGCGCGTGACGTCGTCCGGTGCGACGAGGGCCAGGTCGAACCAGGCACCTGCGCTCGCGGGGTTGACGCGCTCCCGGTCCAGACCGCGGGCGGCGGCGAACGTCTTGGCGTTGTAGCCGTACGAGAGGTTCTGGTACCAGGTACCGAGATGTTCGGGAGCCGCGGGGCAGACAAGGAACCCGTAGCTCGTCTCGCCGTGATAGGGTTCGGGGCGGTAGCCGGCGCGAAGGGGCAGGTACTCGCCGAGAAGGAACGACCATTCACGGTGGGGGCGCTCGCCGGTGGGAGGATAGGTGACTTCGCCAAGCAGCGGCAGGTACACCCCATAGTCGAGCGCGTACGCGTGAGCGGCCAGCGCCGTCTCTCGGAGGCTCGTGACGCACACTGTCGTCTGCGCGACGTCGCGTGCCCGCTTGATTGCCGGGAGGAGCAGGGCGATCAGCAGCGCGATAATGCTGATCACCACGAGCAGTTCGATGAGGGTAAAGCCTCGTCGATCCGTCATCCCTGAATGATAGCCCGTGGCCACCCCCGAAGTCTGGCGACTTCGGCTACGGCACAAACCCCTCCGGGATCCGGCCGACGTAGATATGGGGAATCCCCGATTCGTCGCTGTTCCAGCCGATCGTCCGGTCGTCGCCGAGAAAGAACGGGTGGGGGTGCGTCCACTGCGGCGCGCCGAACGACGTGCCGCTGCTGCAGAAGAGCCGGTGCTGTCCGGTTGCGACCGAACCGACGTAGATCTTCGCGGTGCGGTTGCAGTCCGAGACCCAATGCCGTCCGTCGCTGGTCACGTGAACGTGCGTAAACGACTCGGGACCGCCCTCGCACACGACGGTCCCTGACGTCTCGCCCGGCGCGATCGTCACGATCCGGTCCTGGGACCATCGGTCTCCGGGACGGGCGCGCCGGTGGGTCGTCGTGATGATCCTGTTTTCGCGCCCGATCCAGCAGTGATGCCCCTGGACGTGCTCGTCTTCGGCGCGCCCGACGTTGAGCACTTCGTGCCCGGTGCCGTCGTCGTTGATCACGTGGATGCTGCAGCCGTGCTTGCCGACCAGTCGTGTGAACGTGCCGTTCTCGTCGCGCTCCACACCGTCGTTGACCTGGAAGACGAGGCGGTGCGGATCGCATCGCGAATACTGCAGGTGCGTGTTGAAGCACTCGGGGTGCTCGTAGACCACGTGCATTGCCCCTGTCGCAAGCTCGAAGCACCCGATGCCGGAGGTCTCATCGTTCGTGTAGGGAATCAGCATGCGGTGGCCGCACAACGATATGCTGCACATTCGATCGATCGCGCCGAATCGGGGATCGATCTCGCCGCACGTTTCCCGCGCGCACGTCTGCGGATCGAAGCGGACGATGGTTCGCCCGGCGACGTAGTAGAACCAGGCGCCGTCCGGCGCGATCACCGGGTAGCGCACGTCCTGCTCGTCGCTGACCTGGCGGATGCGCAGCGTGGGCACGTCCGCGATCCAGATGTCGCGCCGGCCGGAGAACTGGTTGATGCGATGGAAGAGAAAGCGCTGCCCGTCCGGTGTCGAAACAGGGATCTCCGGGTAGACGTGCGTGCTGATCCAGGGGGCGCTCGTCAGTCGAAGCTTGCCGACGCCGGTGTCCGGATCGGCGAAGCGCTCCTGCACTTCGACTTCAGGGTCGTAGACGACGTTGCTCTCGTACACCCAGTCGAAGCGGGCGGCCTCCATCATGAGGCGATCTCCACGCGACGGCCTTCGGCGGCGGCCCGGCGCGCGGCTTCGAAGACGGCCAGCGTCCGCCGGCCGTCGATCCCCTGCGCTTCGTCGGGAGCGCGTCCCTCGATGACGCAGTCCAGGAAGTACTCCGTTTCGACGGTCAGGGCGCCCGAAAGGCGGCCTTCATATTCCACCCACGTGAGCACGTCCTCGTACTTCCAGCCCTCTTCGTTGCAGAGCGTCACCGGAGAGTGGAACAGGTCGAGGTAGAGCGACCCGGTCGTGCCGAGCACCTCGAAGCTTCGATCGACGCCCATCGGCATCGTCGTCGGATGCGCGTAGCTTTCCACCTGGGTCACGAGCACGCCGTTCTCGAGGCGGGCGATGACCGAGGCCACGTCCGTGAAGCCGGGCGAGATCCCGCTTTCGACCTGCTCCGCGCTGACGTGGACGACCGGGCTGTCGAACAGCCACTGCACGAGATCGATGTTGTGACACCCGGTGTGCAGGAAGGCGCCGCCGCTCTTGGTGTCGTCCATGATCCATGTGCCCTTGCGCGGCGGATGCGCGCGGCGCGACGAAACCATGACCGGCTTGCCGATCTGACCCGACGCGATGCGCTGCTTGAGCACGCGGAAGGCGGCGTTGAACCGCTCGAGGAAACCCACCATGAACAGGACGCCGGCATCCTCGGCGGCCGCAAGCATCTCGTCGGCTTCGCGCGTGCTGAGGCACAGCGGCTTGTCGCAAAGGATGTGCTTGCCGGCAGAGGCGGCGGCGATCGCCATTTCGTGATGGAGGTACGTCGGGCTGGCGATGAACACGGCTTCGACCTCATCGTCTTCGAGGACCGAATTCCAGTCGCCGGTGCAGCGATCGACCTGTTGCAGGTTCGCCCCCGCGGCATCGGCTTCCTGTTCCGATGCCGCGCACAGCATCCTCAGGCGCCCGTTCGCCGATGCGTTCACCGCCTTCGCAAACAGAAAGCCTGCCTTGCCGGCCCCGATGATGCCTGTGTTGACCTGGCGCATGGGGGAGATCATAGCCGATGCGGTTCCTGCCGCAGCATGATCGGACGCCTTCGATGGTCACGGCCTGTTCATGTCATCGGCGCGTCCTCTGATGTCTGGCGACTTCAGCTACGAACCTGCCACATGTCGTTGAAATGTCCGTCCCGTTGACCGGAGAGACATCCACCGAACAGCCAGAGCCTTTCGCCCTGCACCTGCATCGCTCCGCAATGGCGGACCGGCCAGGGTGTCTGATGTTCGCTGCGATGCCAGGTGATGCCATCCTTCGACCACCAGATGTCGCTGACGTGACCGTCGGGCCGATCTTCGCGGCCGCCGAAGAGCCACATCCGATCGCGCCATACGACGACCTGTGGAAAGTCACGGGCGGACCAGGCGGCCGCGGATGTTTCACGGCGCCAGTCGGCGCCGTCTTCGCTGGACCATACGTCGTGAACCGTTTGGCTCACCGCGGGTCGCACCAGCTCGTTTCCGCCGATGATCCACAATCGGCCGCGAAAGCTCACGCATGCCGGGTTCTTGCGCACCGGGAACCGAGGTCTTTCGCAATGGTGCTCGGTCCAGTGCAGGCCGTCCTGCGACGACCACACGTCATTGAAATAGACCATGCCGTCCGGTGCGCCGGCGATCACCCACATTCGGTCGTCGTGAACGACGGCGCTGAACACGTGTCGCGGCGGCCACGGGGCGGCGCCCGTGATCTGCTGCCAGGACTCGGCGTCGTCGCTGACCCAGACATCATTGAGGTTGACCCGGTCCGGCCGATACCGGTGCATGCCTCCGAACATCCAGAGGCGCCCGCGAAACACCAGCATCTGGTGCAGGTAGCGCTCGGGCCATTCGGCCGCGTCCGTCAGACACGACCATCTCGCGCCGTCGGTCGACGTCCAGACGTCGCGCCTGATCGACGAGGGATCGGTGCCTTCGGCCTCGCATCCACCGGCCAGGATGAATCGACCGTCGTGCCAGACGCAGGTGTGTCCGTGCCGGGCGGACCAGGGCGCTTCGACCTGAACCTGGTGGAACCTCATGCGTATGGTTCTCAGATTACCAACTCGATACGATGAGGGCATCATGTCTGAAGCCAGGTTGCCGAAGCTCATCTTCAACACCGACGGGAACTGGATGCTGCATTATCTTCCCGACCGCGATCCGTCCGCGGTGATGAAGATGCTTCCGGACCTCGTCGGCTCCGGCGTCGACTGCCTCTCCGTCCTGGTCGGCATCGACGACGATATTTCGTGGCGCGGCAGTCCGCATGCGGAGATGTGGGGCGACGCCGTCGAGCAGTGGGAGGTCGGCAACCGGACTTCGTCCGGGGGTTTCGCCGCGGAGCGGCTCAAGCACCTTCACGACTGCATGGTCGCCGTGATCGAAGACGGTCGCGAACTGATGAACATCTACATCGAGGGTTGCCGCGCCGCCGGCGTGACGCCCTACGCCTCGTTCCGCATGAACGACGCCCACACCAGCGGCGAGAAGATCGAGGCGCACGTGCGGAGCCGGATCAAGCGCGACCACCCGGACTGGCTCATCGGCCCGCTGATCCAGGCCGAGACGCTCGGCTGGCAGTGCGGCTACTCGTGGCAGTGGGACTACGCGCACGAGGCGGTCCGCAACCGCTTTCTCGGCCTGATCGACGAGACGCTGGAGCGGTACGACTTCGACGGCGTCGAGATCGACTGGATGCGCCAGCCGCCGTTCTTCAGGCCGGCGGAGGCGTACAAGCACGTCGACAAGCTCACCGACTTCATGGTGCGCGCCCGGGAGATCGTGGACCGTCACGCCAGGGCGCGCGGTCGCGCCTTGACGCTGGTCGCGCGCATCGCGCCGGATCTCGACGAAGCGCACACACTCGGGATGGACGCGCGCGCCTGGATGCGACGCGGCCTTGCGGACATCTTCGTCCTCGGTTCGGCGTCGCTGACCTGCCCGGAGATGCACCTCGCGGAGGCGATCGAGCACGCCCGGTCCTGCAGTGAACGAGACGTCAGGGTGTACCTCGGCCTGGAGGGCGCCTACAGGCTGTCCTCGCCCCTGGAGGGTTTCGAGACCAGCGTCCCTGCGGCGCAGCGCGCCGTGGCGCACAACGCGCACGCCGACGGCGTGGACGGCGTCTACATCTTCAATTACGACCAGCGCGGTCATCGGGCCGGGGTCGTCGAGAGCCAGGACATGATCGAGGAGCACAAACAGCTTCTGCGCGACGTGACGCGGCCGGACGCGCTCGCCGCGTCGACGCGCTGCTATACCGTCACGAGCTCGATGATCGGTCCTAATCGTAGTTACGCCCATGGCGATCCTCGTCCGAAGCTGCCGCGACAGCTTCCCATCCTGGCGTTCGGGTCGGGGCCGCGGCACGCCGTGCCGGTTCGCGTGGCCGACGACGTCGAGGCGGGGCTCGCGGCAGGACGAATCAAGAAGATCGAGCTTCGCCTTCGCCTGACCGATCACGAGGACTGCATGGATCGTATCGTCTGCGAAGTGAACGGTGAGCGCGTCGACCTGAACGACCGCCCGACGGTTTCCAACCGCTGGGACGACACCTGGATCCAGGTTGATGACGCACCCGTCGTGCAAGGGGGGAACAACGTGCTGGTTGCCCTCGACGGGCACCAGGTTCCCGACCCGTGGCCGGTGCTGAACCAGTGTGAGATCGTGCTGTTCGGCGCGTAGCGTTTTTCGAATCGAGGAGTCCCATGCGCGCATGCCTCTCGTGCTTTGCGATTTTGTGTTCGTCGCTGCTCGTGCCTGTTCTCGATGACGCCGTCGCGGCGCCGTTCGCCGATCATGGCGGCGCGGAGTTGTCCGTCGATGGCCCGGTGCTCGCTCCGATCCGCCACAAGCCGATGTGGATCAATGAGCGCGACCAGTTCGGTTACAACCCGCGCTATCCCGCCGCGCCCGTCACGTTCGGACCGGACAACCGGCCGTACATCTGGGACGGCGACGAGCTCGTGACGCTGAACGAGGAGGGCCGCTGGATCTCCCTGGAGGTCGTGCAGAAGGTGCAGGCGAAGTATGGCGGGATTGCCGGCGGGCCCGGGGCGAACGATCCCTTCCTCGGATTCGACGCCGACGGCGACGCTTACCTGCTCGTCCGCCTGATCCTGGAACGACAGGACGTCTTCCGCGACTCGGCTCCGCAGCGCGTCGACGCGTTCGGGTTCCTGCACTCCGGTGACGGGATGCAGTCCTGGACCTTCGTCGAGACGCATCCGGTGTCGTGGTACAGCGCGACCGGGCCGTTGCCGCGCAAGCTCTACCTCGGTCCCGGGCGTCTCGAGCACTGGCAGCCGAACAGCCAGGTCACCGGACCGCCACCGATGGTCGAGGGGCGCGGGCGCGAACTGGCGCTCTACCTGCCGCAGAAGAACGAGGACGGTTCGATGGGGCCGGTGAAGCGGCTTGTCGTAGCCGGGGTGAAGCCGCCGGTGGTGGGCAAGGGGCGCAACTGGATCACGCCGCTGCACTCGGGCGCCGGCAACGTGTCGGCGACGTACGGCGGCAGGACGCACGTCGTCTGGCTCAGCATCCAGCCGCACGAATGGCACAAGGAGCAGGTCGAGGCGCTGTCGGCCGAGATGCAGGGGCCCTACGTTCCCTACGCATTGCGCTACAAGGACGGGCTCGACGCCTTGGCGCCCCAATACATCCGGACGTATGACCACGCGACCGGCGAGCTGGGACCTCGGGTCCTGCTGGGGTTTTCGCGGCGCGACAATCATGACGGACCGGTAATCGGCGTCGACTCGAAGGGCTACCTGCACGTGATACTCGGGGCGCACCACGACAACTTCCAGTACACCCGGTCGCTCGAGCCCAACAGTGCGACCGGCGGCTGGACCGAGCCGATCATGTTCGGCACGCCGCGCCCGGCGAAGGGCGGAGGTAGCTACACCTACCAGGCGATGGTCATCGACCGCGAGGACGTGATCCATCTCGTCAGCCGTAGCGCCGCCAACAGCGGGTACTACTTCAACCTGGCCTACAACCGGAAGAAGCCCGGAAGCGACTGGGAGCCGGAGGTGGTGCTCGTGCACCCGTTCCGTCCTGGCTACTGCGCGTGGCGACAGAAGCTGACCACCGATCGACTCGGGCGGCTCTTCCTCAGCTACGCCCACTACCCGTCGGAGCTGACCGGCGAGCAGAAGGCCGCGTACCACAGGAAGTATCCGCAGTTCAAGGGCGGCATTCGCGAGACCGGCCACACCGTGCTGATGTCGGACGACGGCGGTGATTCGTGGCGGCTGGCGCTGACGGGGGATTTTGTGGAAGGGTGGCGGAGGGGGAAGGAGGGCACGGGAAATTAAGCTATTAGTTGTTAAGCCAATGGTTATTCGTTGTTTCGGACTCGGTTTTCGACGTGTGTCTGCGCCGTTCGTGGTTGCCGTGTTTGCGATCGCAGCGACACCGACCTTCGCGGCGCCTCCGTCGTTTACCGATCACGGCGGGGCGGAGCTTTCCGTCGACGGTCCCGTCTTCGCGCCGATCAATCACGAGCCGAACTACGTCACCGAGCGCGAGCTTTTCGGTTACAACCCGCGGTTCGTGCCCAGCGCGGTCAGCTTTGGACCTGACAACGAGCCGTACATCTGGCGGGGCACGTACCTGATCACGCTGAATCGCGACGGCAGGTGGATCGTGCTCGACACGTCGAAGGCGATTCGAGAGAAGTACGACGACATCGCCGACAACGGCCACGTGGCGGCGTACGATCCGCACCTGGCGTTCGACGTCGCCGGGGACGCGTACATGGTGGCGCGGCTCGGACCGATGCGCAGCGACCCGAACGAGTTCAAGTACGGCATGCTGCATTCGACGGACCGCTGTCGGACCTGGACGTTCTACGAGACGCCGAACCGGCCGGAACGTCTGGAACGCCGCGAAGCACACAATCCGTTACCCGGTCCGCCGCCGCTGGTCGAAGGTCGGGGACGCGAGCTGAACCTGGTGACGTTCAGGAAGAAGGGCGACGGCACGCTGACCAACGCCAGGCTGACGGTCGTGGCGAAGGTCATCCCGCCGGTCGTGCGGAAAGGGCGGCACTGGATCACGCCGGCGCACTCGGGATGCGGCAACGTGACGGCCACGATCGGAAGCAGGACGCACGTGGTCTGGTTCAGCATTCAGCCCCTGTCGTTCCACCGCGAGGCCGCCGAGAAGTTGCCGACGGAAATGCAGGGGCCGTACGTGCCGTACGCATTGCGATTCAAGGACGACGGGCTGGAGGCGCTTGCCCCGGCGTACGCCGCCACGTTCGATCACGAGACCGGGCAGGTGACCGAGCCGATCATCATCGGCTTCACCCGCCGCGACAGGCACAACGGCCCGGTCATCAGCGTCGACTCGAAGGGCTACCTGCACGTGATCATCGGCGCGCACGGCGACAACTTCCTGTACACGAAGTCGCTGAAGCCGAACAGCACGACCGACGGCTGGACGGAGCCCTACATGTTCGGCACGCCCAACCCGCCGCGCGGAGGCGGCAGCTACACCTACACCGGCACGGTGATGGACGGTGACGACACGCTGCACCTGGTCAGCCGGTTCAGCGGCAGCGGGAATCACTTCCGGCTCACCTACAACCGCAAGCCGATCGACGGCGCATGGTCGTCGAACTTTTACCTGGTCAATCCGGGGCGGGTCGACTACAGCGTCTGGTACCACCAGGTGAACATGGACCGGCGCGGACGCCTGTTCGTCAACTACTGGAAGTATGTCGCCCGCCTGCGCCCCGGCGAGATCGAGGCCTATCGCCGCAAGTATCCTGACGACGATTACCGCAAGGAGAACGGGCGCGAGGTGGGGCTGCGCCGTCACGATCCGTGCATGCTGATCAGCGAGGATCAGGGGCAGACCTGGAGGATCGCCGTGACCGAGGATTTCCGGTAATGGGCTTCGACGGAAAACTCTACTTCAGGCGATTGACCCAGCCAGCGTGGCCACGAGACGGTCGGTATTCTTTTCGTGGCTTTTCGTGGCCATGAATCCGCTCCCGGCGCGGTCCGCGGCGTCGCAGGAGCGCGCGGCTTCAGATCAATGGTCAAACAGCGCCGCTGCGTTCTTCCCCAGGATCGCGCGTTTCTGATCGGGCGCGATGTCCGCGAACAGCACGCGCCCGATCTGGTGGGCGGCGCTCATGAACAGCTGGTCGGAGCCCCAGACGATCTTGTGGAGGGGCACCGCTTCGACCAGCGTCTCGAACAGGCCGCGCGGGCACTGGGAAAAGCAGGTTTCGAGGTAGACGTGCTCGTGCTCGTTGGCGGCGCGAATGTACTTCGGCAGGTCCTGGGCGCCGGTGTGTGCAAGCAGCCATCGGATGTTGCGGCAGGATTGGAACGACGCCTCCAGCTCGTCAAGCTCGGCGCCCCAGGTGTGCGCGAGGATCGGCAGGTGGTGCTCGTCGGCGAATCCATACACGAGGTCGTAGTGCGCGTGATCGTACGGCAGCCCCTCCCGGGCGCCGTAGCTCCAGATCTTGACCGCCCGCAGACCGGCGTCGAAGCAGCGCTGCAATTCGGGCAGGATGTCGTCGCGATCGCTCACGTTGACCGCCATGTACCCGATCAGGCGATCGGGCCATGTACGCAGCGCTTCGAGCAGCTGATCGTTGCCCTGCCGGGCCGCAAGGCTGAAGACGGCGCCGAGCGCGCTGACGGCCGCGCGATCGATGCCGAGTCGATCCATCTGGCGGATCAGCGTTTCGGCCGTCGTTCCGATCGGAGGCAGGCCGGGGGGCGGTCCGATGTGCGCGTGGGCGTCGATCATGAGGCAGTCGGTGATCGGCCGTCCGGCGCGGCCGGCCTCGGCGAACCTGTCCGGCTTCGTGGTTTCGACCTTCATTGCACTCGTGCGAGAAGACGTTCCAGGTTTCCGCTGCCGATCGCGCTGCGCGCCTCGTCGCTCACTTCCGCGTAGGCCAGGCCGGCCACGGCAGCGCCGGATTCCGCGTCGGGATATCCCGTTCCGAACACCCAGCGCTCGTGACCGAAGGTGCGGCACAGGTCCTCGATGCCGTCGACCACCGAGTACGAGTGGCTCAGGCAGAGCACCAGGTTCGCGTGTCGCTCCAGTAGCGGATAGATCATCCGGTTGCGCCCCAGTCGCGGTGCTTCGAGCAGGATGAGCATCAGTTCGGGATAGGCTCCCAGGACCGCGTCCAGGTCGTCCATTCGTTCCGGTCGGTAGTTCAGGAGCAACGGCATGCGGCGCTGCGACAGGACGTCGTAGAGGGCTCCGGCACACCAGGGCTGCAGGCTGAAGGTCTCGAGATCCGGGTCGATCCAGCAGGACCGCGCGCCGGTCCCGATGAGCCGGTCGATCGTGGCGCCGATCTTGAAGTCCGGCTCCTCTCCGTCGGGCGTGACCATGGGGCAGGGCAGGAGAAGGTCGTGGCCGGCCGTCTCTTCGGCGACGAGCAGGTTGCCGGTGATGGGCCCGCAGTCGATCGCGCCGCGATGCCGCACGACGGCGCGGCCGATCTCGAGCCTGGCGATCTCGGCGAGAAGATCCGCACGGTCGCTGCGCCGCCCCGGGCTCGGCAGCCGCGGCGCTCCCATCAGCGGATCACAGGCGAAGAGTTCGAAGGCCATGCGGTGGGTCCGAAACGTTGCCCGAGTGGTTGGTGTTCGGTGTTGCGTGTCGGTGTTCGGAGCGTCGACTCCCCGGCTCACCTTACTGAATCTCCACCGCACGGCCCGTCTCCGCCGACTCGTAAATCGCATCGGTGATCTTCTGCATCACCAGGCCGCGCTCGAAGCTCGTCATCGGCTCGCGACCCGTCCGGATCGCGCGGGCGAAATCGATCAGCGGCTGCCGCGCCGTGATCTCCCAGTCGTTGTCGCCTTCCCAGAGCACGTCGGTGGTCACGGGCCCGTCGGGATCGGAGCGATCGAGCAGCACCTGGGTCCGCTCCGTGCCGAGCATGTCGAGGCGCAGCGAGGCGTTCGCGCCGACGATCTGCCAGAGCGAGGGCGTGCTCAGCGGCATCGACTCGCCGCGCTCCATGCTCAGCACGACCCCGCCTTCGCAGCGCACCAGCGCGATCGCGTGCTCCTCGGCATCCGAGTCGTCGGCGACCCGGTCGGGCAGGTGGTCGGCCACGGGCCAGGTCTGGGCGAGCGCGATCCGGGGTTTCAGCGTCCAGCCGGTCACACCCATGACGAAGTCGAGGTCGTAGCTGCCCCAGTTCACCCAGAAGCCGCCGCCGTTCAGCCTGTGACTGACGCGCCATGGGGCGAGGGGACGCGATCTCGGTCCGTTGTCGGCCAGAATGCCGCGGAAGTGGACGACTCGCAGCGGTCCGAGCGTCCCGTTCGCCACCGTGGCCGCCGCAACCTTCGCCGATTCGAAGCATCGGAAGCGGCAACTGCACACGCCGCCCACCAGCGACCCGCGTGCCGCGATCAGTTCCTGCACTTCGGCCGCGCTTGTTGCGATCGGCTTTTCGAGCAGGGTGTGCTTTCCCGCATTCAGTGCCCTGAGCGCGATCGGTGTCCGCAGTCCTGCCGGAAGGGCGATGATCACGGCTTCGACTTCACGGTCGTCGATGAGCGCTTCGGCGCTGTCGTATGCGCGCAGGGCGCCGGTCTGCTCGGCGACGGTCCGGGCCACGTCGGCCCGGACGTCGGCCACGGCGGCAAGCTCCATCTCGGCATGCCCGGCGACCACGGCCGCATGCCGCGCGCCCATGACGCCGCATCCGATGATCCCGATTCGGACGGGTTTCATTTCGCGCGAATCCTCAACTGCTGATTGCCTGTACCCGTGCCCGTGCCTGTGCCTGTACCCGTTCCCGATCCCGTTCCCGATGCACGGGCACCGGCACGGGCACGGGTACGGGGAGAGGAATCCCGAACAATCATTGCTTCTCTTGCTTCGTCCATCCCACGCGCTCGACCTGCTCGTACACGGCGTCGCGGCTCAGCAGCAGGTCGTGATCGGTCACCGGCAGACGGTCGACGACGATCAAGCCGTCGGTCAGGAACTTCTCGACGGAGCTTTTGATCGGTCTCGTCCAGGCTCATCCGGATTCTCCTCGTCGTGGCGGATTCTCCGGTCGCGGGCGCCATCATAGCGACGGGTCCTCGCCTCGGCCGCGATGTAGACTGTCAGCGCGAACTCAATGAAAGCCGAACGGATTCATTCAGGTGCCGGGCACGATTCCGAAGCGATGCGTTCGCGCGCGCTCGAGCACCTGTGGATGCACAGCGCCGGCTGGGCGCAGATGGCGGAGGCCGGAGAGCCGCTCATCATGGTGGAAGCCGACGGTGCCAGGGTGACCGACAGCAGGGGGAGAAGGTGGATCGACGTGAACGGGGGCTACGCCTCGGTGAACGCGGGGTACGGGCGCGAGGAGCTTGCCCGGGCGGCGTACGACCAGGCGCGGCGGATTCATTTCTTCCCGCAGCGAACGACCTGTCCGCCGACGGTGAACCTGGCCGCGAAGCTGGCCGCGATCACCCCCGGCGACCTGTCGCGATCGTTCCTGGTCAGCGGGGGATCGGAAGCCAACGAAACGGCGCTGAAGATCGTTCGCGCTGCCCAGCGCCGGCGCGGTGAGCGCGGCCGGTACCGGATCGTCAGCCGGAGGGGGTCCTATCACGGCGGGTCGCTCGGCGTGCTCTGGCTCGGCGCGCCTGAAGACGGCGCTCTCGATGAGTACGGTCCGCGCCCGCCGGGTCTGCTCTATGCGCCGCAGCCGCATTTCTACCGGTGCGCGTTCGGATCGCAGTCCGCCGAGCAATGCGCCGCACGGTGCGTGGAGGCCACCGAGAAGCTGATCCTGGAAAACGGCCCTGAAACCGTGGCGGCCCTCATCGCCGAACCGATTCCGATCACGCCGCGCGCCGGCGCGGCGGTGCCGCACGACTCGTACTGGCCGATGCTCAGGGAAGTCTGCGACCGTCACGGCGTGCTGCTCGTCGCGGACGAGGTCGTGACGGGATTCGGCCGCACCGGCAGGATGTTCGGGATCGAGCATTGGGGCGTCGTGCCCGACGTCATGACCGTCGCGAAGGGATTGTCCAGCACCTGCATGCCCCTGGGGGCGACGATCGTTCGAAAAGACATCGCCGACCTGTTCGCCACCGAGGACACTTTGCTCCGGCACGTCTTCACGGCCGCGGGACATCCTGTCGCGGCGGCGGTCGGACTGAAGAACCTCGAAATCATCGAGCGCGAGAAGCTGGTCGAGAACGCCGCCGGAGTGGGTGCGTATTTCAAGCAGCGCCTCGAAGCACTGACGGGGAGGCATGCGATCATCGGCGACGTGCGTGGCCTCGGCCTCCTCCTGGCGGTGGAGATCGTTGCGGACCGCAAGACGAAAGCGCCGTTTCCGCCGGAGCGGAGGATCGCGGACGAACTGGAGGCGGCTTTCAGGAAGCGCGGCCTCCTGCTGCGCGCCGGGGGCGGCCTCATCATGCCGACGCCGCCACTCTGCGTCACGAGAGACGATATCGACGAGATCGTCGACGCAATGGACGAAGCGCTGTCGGAAGTGGCACTGAATCAAGCGAATAAATAACCTCGACCAGGCGAAGGGGGAATTCCTGAATTCTGATTCTTGATTTTCGATTCGGTTCTTACCCGAGCCATTGGTAGAGTTCGGGGTCGTTCATCGGTCTGGACCAGTCGATGCGCAGGATCCGGTCGGCGCAGGGAATCTCGATCACGCTCTGTTGTGCGAAGTCGTCGTCGACGTCGTTGCGACGCGTTCTGAGGGGACCGGCTGCCGCCTTGAACGCGTCGAGCCGGGTGCTGGCCGGTTCGAGGCCGTGATCGCCGCCTTCGTACCAGGTGGCGGTGACCGGGGTGCCGAGGGATTCGAGCTTCCGTGCCATGGCGCGACCGTGCTCGTCGCACGGCACGATTTCGTCGGCCGTGCCGTGGTCGATGTGCACGGGGCAGCGGATGCGATCGGCCATGGCCAGAGCGTCGCGCGCCGCCAGCTCGAAATCGGCGAACGTCCGATCGGCCCAGACCTGGTACGTCGGGGCGAGAAAGACGATCGGGCAGGCGGCGTAGAGCAGGGCGAACGTGCTCGGGGCGAAGATGCCGCTCAGCAGGCCGATGTGCCCGCCCTGGCTGCTGCCGTAATGGAACATCCGGCGCCGGTCCGCCATCGGATAGAGCGACAGGGCCTTGCGCAGGCCGTTGAGCACGTCGAAAACCTGGTGAAAGCTGGCGTCGTAAGGCCGGTCGAAGCCGTCGCCGCGGGCGGGGTCGAAGGCAAAGCCGCTCTGGCGGTACTCGACACCGACGCAGACGACGTCGAGCACGTCGGGGGCGTATTCCATGATGTTCTGCACGCGCAAGCGGCTGCCGCCCCACCCGTGCGTACAGAGCAGGACGCCGGTATCGGGTGTGACGCGGTCGGGTGCCGTGACGCCGGCGGTCAGACGGGTCGGGTTGTCAGGGTAGTCGCAGGTCTCGTAGATGATGTCGAAGGATTGCATCGCGATCAAAACGCCAACTGGACTGCGCTCTTGCTCATCAGCACCAGCCCGAAGCTTAGCATCGTCATCAGCCCCATGCCCGCGGCGAATCCGGCGGCGAACACGATTCGGTAGCTCGACCAGTGCTCGCCGAATCTCTTGCGGAGGATGAAACGGCCAATGATGGCCCCAAGAAACATCGGCACGATCGCGTGGGGCGCCGACTGGTCGAGTCCGCGCACCACGCCGTAGACGAGAAAGACGGGCAGGCCGAAATAGCTGAGGATCCCAAAGATCGCGAGGGCCAGGATCCCGCCGGCGGCGACGTATTGCCACACGAAGGCTTCGCGGAAGGGGTTCGGCGCATCGCCCGGCAGGGTCGCCGAGTAGAGCAGGCCCTGCTGGAATGCCTTCAGCTCCCAGAACTCGTTGGCATAAGGAAACAGGGCGCTCGGGACATCGGCGATCGACCAGATGAACTGCGCGAAGAGCACGGTGCCGAGCGCCATGATCGGGAAGATCAGAAGCTCGGCCTTGATCAGCGAGGTGAAACGCGTGCCGGTCAGCTCCGTGGTCCGGAAGAACTGCACCTGCTGGGCGTAGTTGTGCAGCGGGATCGGCGCGAACCAGATCGCGGCGCCCTTGTAGCCGGACAGGATGAACGTCGCCTCGCGCACGAAGGGAATGGTGACCTGCTGGCCGACGATGCCTTCCATGCGCGCCGAGACGTAACTGATGAAGGGCGTGTAAACGAACCCGTAGAAGAGCAGCAGCCACAACGGAAACGGCCGGCCACCCTCGGGAATCGGAATCGCGACGTTGACGAGCCAGTACGTCAGTCCGATGTAGGTGGCCGTCGAAGCGAGATAGATCATGATGCCGATCCAGATCGCGAAGTCGCCTCGGCCGGCCGGCGGACGCGCGAGCGATTTCCACCCTTCGGCGTCGGTGCTGCGCGCGGCGCGGCGCCGCTTGAGCAGGCCGCGCGCGATCTGCAGCAGGCCGATCAGCGCCACCGCGAAGGACAGGCCGAGCCCGAAGCTGAAGTAGAAGTCCATCGTGTTGGCCTGGATCGTTCGGATGCCGCCGAGCCCGGGCTCCCAGCTCGGAAGCAGGCCCGTGTGGAACAGGACGGGATTGACGATCACCGTAAACAGCAGCCCGATCAGCGCGCCGACCATCGCCCAGTACGGCAGCACCATGCCGAGCACCATGAACGAGAGATCGAGGCTGATCATCATGGGCATCGTCGGCAGCAGGTGCTCGCTGTACGGCGTCAGGTCGACGAACGGAAGGGGGATGATCTGCAGTCCGCGCGTGAAGACGGCGCTGGTCACGTTCGGGATGCCCAGGTAGATGAGTCCGAACGCGGCGCCCGCGACGCCGCCGATGCTGAAGACGCGCCACTGCCAGCTGTCGCGCTCGTTCACCGCGTCGGCCAGGGCCGTCATGCCCATCGCGCCGACGGGCGCCATCGGAAACGGCAGCTTTTCCACGTCGCTCGTCAGGCGGAACATCACGTAGCCGAGGCCGAAGTGGTCGAGTCGCGACACGGCCAGGGTGAGGATCGTCAGGAGGATGGGGACGAGCCACGCGCGCATGAAGAAGCTGCGGTGTCCCAGCACGTCCGGATCGCCCGGCGCGAACCATTCGGGGATGTACTCCGTGACGCCGAGTTTCCGCATCTCCTCGCTCTGCACGAGGAACTGGTTCCAGAGCAGGCCTCCGCCGCTGTGAATGACGGCGCCGCACATGTAGAAGAGCACGAAGACCTCGGGCCGCTTCAGCTTCGCCATGGCGCGCCGCGCGACCTCCACGTAGAGGATCACGGTCACCCACTGGGCGGCGGAACCCATCTCGACGCCCGCGACGAGGTGCATGTAGAGCTGCGCCGGCGTCATGAGCAGGCCGACGAACAGGGCCATCGCCGCCGTGCCCCAGTGCACGCCGTCCTCGAAGCGGTCCGGCCGCTTCATGAGGTCGCGAAACTCTCGGAATTCACTGTCTTCAACCATGCGCCGTGCCCTGACGTGCCGACGTTCCGACCTTCCGGCCTTCCGACTCTTTCACTGCTTCGACATACTCGGTCACTTTCTCCGGGCTCAGCTGGCGCCAGCCCAGCATCTGGCGCCGCAGCCTTCCGACGAAGAAGCGGTTCAGCTTGTGCCAGGCGGGGACCTGCCCGCTTTGTCGGCGCAGCTCGAAGAAGAAGCTGACGACACCGGGCTCCTTCGCGGGCGCCGCGGTGATGCGGATCTCCTGTCGCACGCCCAGGTCGTAGGGCGACAGCCACACGGTGCATTGCACCTCGCTGGCGCCGCTGACGACCTGGTCCGTCGCGAAGTTGCCGATCGTCCGCTCCCGGTGCGATTCGAAATACTCCGCGACGAATCGGAGCAGGCCCGGCGCGGTGCGATCCGTGGCGGAGAACGGAAGCTTGTCGGCGATGATGTCGTCGACGGGTGACGGCAGGCGCCAGGTTCGATCATGGCTCGGGGCCGCGAGACGACCGGCCAGGAACGCGGGGACGAGCGCCGAGACGGCAACGACCGCGAGCACGAGCAGCATCACGAGGATCGCGTGCGAGCCCGAGTAGTTCAAGGTGAGGCCGCCGAGCCAGCCCAGGCGGGAAAGTACGGTGGCCGCGCCCTGGCCGGCGACGTAACCGAAGATCGTGCCCATCAACCCGTAGGTGATTGCCTCGGCCAGGAAGAGAAACGCCACGTGTAGTGGCGCGAGACCGAGGCTCGTGTAGATATAGATGTCGCGCCGGCGCTCGGTGATCGAGCTGAGCATTGAGTTGAAGATGATCAGGCCGCCGATGGCCAGAGGAATCAGGACGCGCCCGGGGACGCGCGGCAGGAGCGGCATGATGACCACGGCCCGAACGCCGTGCTCATCATGGTACGAGACGGGGTAGGCGAACCGCTCAGCCAGCGCCTGCGCGGTCCGCCGGGCTGCGGCGCCATCCTGTCTCGAGATCGCGATGCTCCGCAGCGTCGCTCCGCTCAGCGTGCGAACCATGCCGGCGGAAAGGATCGCGACGTCGGTGCTGCGCAGGTGCGGAAGGCTCGCGCCGGCGGCGGTTTCGCCGGCGATGCTCTGCTCCAGTTGCAGGCGGACGTCCGCGGACATGACCATCCGCCGCACCTCGCGCGGCATGCGCCAGTAGGCAAGCGGCAGGATGGATCTTCCGTCCGCATCCCGCGCCGCCTCGTCGACCGGACCCGGCTCGAAGACACCGATCAGTTCGAGATCGTGACCCGCGATCACGATGCGCTCGCCGGGCTCGACGTCGAGCGCTTCGGCGACGGCGGCGGGAAGATAGCCGCCGCCCTCGCCCATCCGCTCCCAGTCAGGCAACCGCTCCGGGAGATCGCTGACGTCCGCTTCGGCGGGATCGAGGCCCAGGGCCGCCTTGAGGCTGACTTGCGCTCCCGTCGCGTGATTGCGAACGATCACGGTCCATTGACCGTCCCACGGGTTGACCCACCACCAGCGGGTGGCGACGGCTACGGGCGACGTCTCGCGCTCCGCCATCGCCTGAACGTGATCGAGCATTTCAACCGGCAGGGCGCGACCGGCGGGCGGGCGGATCAGCGTGCCGGCTCCGGCAGCATGGGATGACGCGGCAACGACGTATTCCCTGTCGCCGGCGTACTTCCTCGTGGATACGAAGCACATCAGGACGAACGTGATGAGGACGATGCTGATGCCGTTCAGGGCGGTTCGAAGGCGCCGCTTTCGCATGTGGGCGATGCCAAGTCGAAACGCGGTGTTGAGGACGCCGAGGCGCGAGGTCTCCGCGGACACCGCGCCGGTCTGCTCGCGGGCGCGGGCCAGCGTGCCCTCGAACCGCGAGAAGATCAACGAGAGCACGAGGCCGCTCATCAGGACCAGCGCGAAGGCCATGATCACGGTCAGCGGCTGCGCGGTGATGCGAAAGGCCGGGTGGAAGCTCCAGAGCAGGGCCGTCATGACGAGGAAGATGCCGGCGCCGGCGAGGATCTGGTGGTGAACGCGAGGCGAGGCGAAGAGCAGCCGCTCCATTGCGTATGAGAACGGCACCAGCACGATCAGCAGGAACACGGCGCCGCGCACGACGTCGTCGGCCGTGCTCCGGACGGCCTGGTACACGCGCACCTCGTTGCTCAGAGGCGCCTGGTAGTCGACTGACGAACCGGAATCCGTATGGCGAGCCTCGAGCAGGCTGCCCGTCCGCGCGTGCAGGGCGTCGATCGCGTGACTGTGAATACCTGCCGCGGCGTAGTGCTCGAGGCGGCGACCGTCGAGCCGGTACAGGTCCCGGGCCGCCTGCTCGGTCGACGGCGCGGCCATCGCATCGTCGATGCGAAACCCCTGGCCGGTCGCCGTGCGGCCGGTTGCGGCGCCGGGATCCGGGAAGTTCGCCAGAACGAGGCGGTTGCGCACCAGTCCGGCTCGAAGGACGAGCTGCCACCTTGCATCGAGCGGCATCTGAGCCGCGAGCATACCTTCCCAGTGAAAGATGTTGCTGCGGCGAAACGGCTGCCCGCGTCGCGCGTCCAGCAGGGAGACGCGCAGATTCGCCAGCAACCTCGGATCGCGCAGCTCGAAGAGGGCCAGCTCCCGGCAGGGAAAGACCTGGGCGCGCAGCGGCGTGCGATTGACGGTGCGCACGTTCACGTTGAGCCTGGCGTCCGAGTCGCCGCCGCTCAGGTTGATCGCGCTGACGATGCGCCCGTCCTCCGCGATCGAGAACGACTGAGGCACGTATCGCTTGAATCGGCTGCGCACAGGCCAGAAGTCGAACTCGAACTGACCGTCATCGGCGGTGAAGGTGAACTGCTCCCGACGCATCCCGGGACTGCGCGGCAGGCCGCGAAACGGCTCGAGCGGCATGGTGCCCACCTGGCCGTCGTGCCACATGCCGTCGATCAGCGTGGTGAGGTAGCCCGCCATCGGGACGCGCGCCGTGGCCGCGCCGGCGGCGCGATCGACGACGAAGCCGCGCAACTGCGTCCAGCGGTGCGCGCCGCCGGTAGGTGTGACGAATCCGGATGCCTGCGCAAGGGCGTCGACCATCGCGGCGGTGGCCTCGATCTGCGGTCCGAGACGATCGAAATCCAGGCGGTCCGCGGAATCTGACGGTGTATCGACGCGACGCCGTGGAGCCGCGAGCGTCGTCCAGGTGATCGCCTGCGTGCCGAAGCTCTCCGCGGGCGAGGTGAGCGTGGCGAACTCCCCGATGTTGAACGAACGCGGGCTGTCCGAAGCGCTGAGCGGTCCGAGGTTCACCGCGCGGGCGAGCGGCGGGGGCCAGATCGCCCGGCGCGCGTCCTCGTCCAGGCCGCTGAGCCACCGGGTGAACGAGCGCGCGTTGTTGAACTCGTCCCAGACCTGGTAGCCGCAGTACCTCATCGGACCGACGGCGTGTCCGGCGTCCGAGAGATCGATCCCGAGCACGAAGCCGAGCGGCAGACCGTCTTCGGGATCGAGGCCGAGGGCGGCGGACAGCTCGCGGCGCAGACGGTCGCGCGCGGTCGCTTCGGCCGGGGCTTCTACGCGATCTGCCACGCCTGCGTCGCCGGGACGTACGGTGAGCGCCGCCAGCATCTGTCGAATGCCGACCTGGTTGTGACCGAACGCGTCGATGAAGCAGAAGAGCAGCGGTCGGGAGGGCGGTCGGTCCACGAATCGGCGCAGCAGGTGAAGCGCGAGTGCCGTGTCGATGGCGGCGTCCGCACCGGGAGCCAGCTCGGGGACGAGGCTCATCGCGTCGTACGTCACGGCGATAGCGATGGAGGGCTGGGGCGGCGCATCGTTCAGGGGAGCGATCAGCGCGTAAAGATTCGTTGCCGTAGCGTTCGACCACGCGCCGTGTGCGCGCAGCGTGCCGCGTCGGGTCGTTCTTCGAAGTTGGCCGGCAGGAACGCCGTCCGGGACGAAGAACCTGGGGGCGTGGATCGAAAGCGTAAGCCGGTGGCTCCTGAGATGGTCGAACGCGAGTCGCTCGTGGCCGAGCAGGATCACCGCGGCGGCACCGGCGTGAAAGGCGCGGGTCCACCGTCGGCCGCCGGTCGCTTCCATGACGGCGATGCGACCGCGGAGATTCGTCCCGATCTCCGCGTGGCGGCCTTCACCGATGTAGGTCAGATCGCCGGTGATCCCTTCCGCGGGTGTCGTGTTGAGCCGGGCTCCTGCGGGCCAGAGGGGATGGACACGGTGCGTATCGTCGCCCTCGAGTGCGAGGGTGGCGCGTTCGCCGTCGCGTGTGGTTCGCGGGACGACGACGTCGAAGTCGTGCCGCCAGAGTCGTACGTTCGGCAGGTTTTCGAGACGGGCCTGCAGATCATGCAAGGCCTGGTCGTGTCCCTCGCTTCCGACGACGCGCGACGGGTACGAAGCGAATCGCTGCGCGTCGCGGCGGACATCGTCGACGATGCCGGCGCCGGCAACGAGGGGGAACGTGGCGAGCAGGGCGGCGAAGATCCCCGCAACTCCCTCTTGGAAAGGGGGGAGTCGCATGGCTCTGCGCATCAGCAGTCTCAGTCCGCGCATCATCCCCTCCCCACCGGGACGTAATCGAGGCCCATCAAGACGCGCACCGTCGGCTCGAGCGTCCAGAATGCGATCGCGAGGATCTCGCCGACGATCAGGCCGAGAAAGCTCGCCCTGGCGCGCTCGAACAGGGCGGCGCCGCCGTACCGCAGCACGAGCATCTTGATCAGCCATCCAAGAAAGAGGCTCGGCCAGGCGCGGTTGGCGAACCAGGTGTCGATCATGACCAGGCCGATCGGGTGCAGCGGCCATGCGGGGGAACGCAGGCACAGCCAGTAGAGAATGCCGGCGACAATCGCGCCGGCGCCGAGGTGTCCGAAACCGAGATCGAGCCGGTCCGGGTGATTGAACCGGTTGACGTCGAAGGGAAGCCCGGCCCCGCCGGATTGCTCGTGCTCGGTGACGCGCAAAAGGCCTTCGTTCGCGGCAAGCAGGGCGCGCGTGTGCCACCAGTTCAGCGGCACCACGCTCGCGTCGGCCGATCCGGCGTGGTGGTACGCCACGTGGAGCGTCGCCGCGCCGCCGATGATCAGGCCCGCGACCAGGACGACGAGCAGGATCCACACGCGTCGCGACGAACGCGGCCGGTCCCCGCCGCTTTCGTCGTCGAGACCGATTGCGTGCGTCGCCATGGTGGCGGCGCTCATCTGCGCGCCGCTGTAGACCACCATGCCGATGACATAGGAGAAGAAGAGCGAGGCGGGCGAAAGCAGCCAGAGCATCTTCGCGTGGGCGAGGTGCGCGCCGATGATGCTGACCAGCGAGCTTTGCTCCAGGCCGATGAACGGAATGCCGGTCTCCGCGACGATCCGGGTGACGACGAGGCACACCATGAACGCCGACAGGGTGAACACCGCGGCCCACCAGGGCTGGACGCGGCCGATCCAGACGAGCCAGGCGAACAGCCCGGCGGCGCCGATCAGCAGCATCCAGCCGCCGCGTCGATCGGCCCGGCTCGGTTCGTCAGATGGATTCGAGAAAAGCTGCTGCGCCACGGCGACCCAGCGCGATCGGCCCAGCCATAGAACGACGATCATCACCGCGAACGTCGCACCGGAGCGGTAGTCAGCGATGACCTGCGGTGCGAAGTCCGGGACGTACGCACGCCCGAGCATCACGTAGCCGCCTGCGATGACGACGGTCGCCCAGATCGAGAAGGTCACGCGGGTGGGCACGAAGAACGCAATGCCGACGAGCAGGAAGAAGAGCCTTCCCTGCGGGATGTGCCAGGGCATGTGGCTCAGCGGCTCGGCGTTGAACAGCGGCAGCAGGTTCCAGCTGAACGGAATCGCCGGGACGCGCTCGGGGCTGTAGAGGTGAAAACCTCGAAGCAGGTGCACCAGCAGGACCGCCGCCGCCGCGATCCAGAACGAGGCGCTTCGAAAGACCGGCGCGACGAGACGGCCTTCGTCCGGATCCTGGATGAGCGACTGCTGCACCGTGAGCAGCGGAAACGCGAGAAGCTCGTTGCGGCGCCATTGCGGCCAGACGACCGTGGCCAGGCCGATCATCATCAGCCACAGGCCGACGTAGAGCAGCCCCCACGACCACAACGGCCCCTCGATCCATGCCTGCCAGGGAATCGGGCGCCCCTCGGGCAGCTCGCCGATAAAGTCGTTGACCACCGTGACCGGTTGACCGCCGTCGATCCGGTCCGGAAACAGCGAAGCACGAATGCCGGCCTCGCTGTATGCTTCCGCGAGCCGGGCGTTCCCGCTGATCTCGCGCGGCACGTTCGCGATCGCGAACGGCGTCGTGCGCAGCGTGCCGGGGCCGGGCAGCACGCTGGCCATGAGCCACATCGACAGGACCAGGGCCAGTCGTGATCGATCGAGCGCCCAGCCGGGACGCCATCGGCGCAGCAGCGGATTGACGACGACGACCATGAAGAGGATGAGCACGAGCGCCGTCGCCGGAAGATAGCTCGTGTCGAGCAGGCCCGTGAAGATGACGTGGTCGGTGTACGGCGACGAGATCCAGATCAGCGTCGAGCCGACCAGGCCGAGCAGCAGGGCGGCGATCGACGCGCGTCGTGGCTCGGACCGGGCAGACGTCATGAGAGTCGGACGAGTCGGAGGTGGGGGGTCGAAGGTCGAAGGTCGAAGATCGGGAGAGTATCGAATCATGTTAACGACGATTGACCGTGGTAGGTCAAAGTTGGTGCGCCGGTACGATGTGACCGTTCCGACGCGTGAAGGGGCCGTCGGTGGTCGATTCCTGCCAGCACGGACCGGATCGCAAACCCGTAACTTCGAAAGGTGATCCAAGTGCCGAAAACCATTCTGCTGCTGGGCGCGTTCGATACCAAGGGGCTGGAGTACGCATTCGTTCGCGATCGGCTTACGGACGCAGGCTGCGGGGTCATCTGCGTCAATACCGGCGTGCTCGACGAACCGGTGAGCATGAAGGCTGATGTCAGTGCCGACGAGGTCGCACGCGCGGGAGGTTCGACGATCGACGCGCTGCGTGGCGGCAACGATCGTGGGCAGGCGATGAAGGTGATGGCTGCGGGGGCCGCGGTGGTCGCGCGGCGTCTTCACGACGAAGGACGAATTGACGGCATTTTCGGAATGGGCGGCACGGGCGGATCGAGCGTCGTGACCGCCTCGATGCGCGCGCTGCCGGTGGGCGTGCCCAAGGTTTGCGTATCGACGGCGGCCTCGGGTGACACGAGCGCTTACGTGGGGACGAAGGACGTCGTGCTGATCCCCTCGATCGTCGACGTGGCGGGCATCAATCGCGTCAGTCGGATCATCTTCACGCGGGCAGCCGGGGCCATCGCCGGCATGGTGGAAGCAGAACCGGAGAAGGTCGGCGACGACAAGCCGGTGATCGTCGCGTCGATGTTCGGCAACACGACCGAGTGCGTCGATGCCTGTCGCGAAGCGCTGACGGCGAAGGGATACGAAGTGCTCGTGTTTCACGCTACCGGTGCGGGCGGGCGTACGATGGAGTCACTGATCGACGAGGGGCTCGTCAACGGGTGCCTCGACATCACGACGACCGAGTGGGCCGACCAGGTTTGCGGCGGCGTGTTCGACGCGGGACCGGACCGCCTGCGCGCCGCGGGTCGCGCGGGCATCCCCCACCTGATCGTGCCCGGCTGCGTGGACATGGCCAACTTCGGAGGGCCCGAGACGGTGCCGCAGCACTACCGGGACACCGGGCGGAAGTTCTACGAATGGAATCCGTCGGTCACGCTGATGCGCACCGATGCCGACGAGAATCGGCGCATGGGGGAGGCATTCGCGGCGGCCGCAAACGATGCGAAGGGGCCCGTGGCCGTGCTGATTCCGATGAAGGGCGTGTCGATTCTCGACGGCGACGGCGAGATGTTCTGTGACCGCGACGCGGACCAGGCGATGTTCGATGCCATCAGGTCGAATCTCCGCGACGGCATTCCGGTCGAAGAGCTTGATGCCAACATCAACGACGCGACGTTCAGCGACAAGGCGGTCGCGATGATGCTGGAATTGATGACCCGGGTCTGAAAGATTCCCGGCGCCCGATCGCGCGCCGCTGCCAGTACAATCCCGCTTCTGATCGAAGGGACTCTGCCATGGCATTCACCCGACAGCAGGTGCTCGATCGTCTTCGCCGGCGCATCGAAGAAGGCGTCCCGATCGTCGGCGGCGGCGCGGGATGCGGCCTCAGCGCCAAGTGCGAAGAGACGGGCGGCATCGACCTGATCATCATCTACAATTCCGGTCGATTCAGGATGAACGGCCGCGGCTCCCTGGCCGGCTGCATGCCCTACGGGGACGCCAACGGCATCGTGATGGAGATGGCCGGCGAGGTGCTGACGATCGTCGACGACACGCCGGTGCTCGCCGGCGTATGCGGAACCGATCCGACGCGCCTGATGGATCGTTTCCTTGCGGATGTCGTGAACGCCGGATTCTCCGGAATCCAGAACTTTCCGACGGTGGGGCTGTGCGACGGCATGTTCCGCGCCAACCTCGAGGAGACCGGCATGGGGTACGGGCTCGAGGTCGAGATGATCCGCAAGGCCCGAGAGATGGACATCTTTACGACGCCATACGCATTCAACGTCGACGAAGCCCGTCAGATGGCCGAGGCCGGCGCCGACGTCGTCGTCGCGCACATGGGGCTGACGACCAAGGGGGCCATCGGCGCGCACACCTCGAAGACGCTCGACCAGTGCGTCGAGGACGTCCAGGCGATCGGCGCGGCGGCGAAAGAGGTCAACCCGGATGTGATTATGCTGTGCCACGGCGGACCGATCTCGATGCCGGACGACGCGGCGTACGTGCTGCAGCGCGTCGAGGACGTCCACGGGTTCTACGGCGCGTCGAGCATGGAGCGCCTGCCCACCGAAGTCGCGATCACGAAGCAGATCGAGCAGTTCAAGGCGATTCGGCGCTGAGCGCGAATCGAAACTCACGAGTCACGAATGCCTTATCCCTACAAGTGCATCCTCGTCGGAACCGGTGGCATGGGCGGGTCGTGGTGCCGCAGCGCGCTGCCTTCGAACATGACGGACGGACTCGTCGAACCGGTCGCCGCGGTCGATATCGTGCCGGAGCACCTCGACAACGCGATCGACGGCCTCGGTCTGAGCCGTGATCGCTGCTACACCGACGCGCGGAAGGCCTTCGCCGAGAACGAGGCGGACTTCGCGATCGTCGTCGTCCCACCCGCCGCGCACGAGTCGATCGTCGACGTCGCGCTCGAGCACGACTGCCATATCCTTTCCGAGAAGCCGATCGCCGACAGTATGGAGGCCTCCGTCCGCATCGCCAGGAAGGTGGCGGCGGCTGAACGGAAGATGGGCGTCACGATGTCGCACCGTTTCCGCCAGGACATCACGACGCTCCGCACGATCGTTCACGAGCAAACGTATGGGCGCCTCGACTACCTCGTTTGCCGCTTTACGTGTGCGAACCGCAACCGAGGCGAATGGGGCCGGTTCCGGTACGACATACCCGACGCGCTGCTCGTCGAGGGTTCGGTCCACCATCTCGATCTGCTCTGTGACATTGCGTGCGGGGGAGACGGCTCACTGTGCGACACGATCTACGGTCGAACGTGGAACACGCCGTGGAGCGATTTCAACGGTGACGCGCAGGCCCTGGTCACGATGACGATGCAGAACGGCCGCCAGGTCATGTACGAAGGCGCCAAGACCAACGCCGTGGGGATCAATTGCTGGAGTCAGGAGTACATCCGCGCCGAGTGCGAGCACGCGACGCTGATCATGAACCACGGCGGCATCGAGGCGCTGCCCTACGGCCGCGGCAACGCGCAGCGCGGCGAAGGCGAGCCGGTTGCCCTGATCGACCAGCCGAAATGGAGCAACACCTGGCTTTGCGAGAAGTTTCTGCACTGGCTTGATGGCGGCCCGGCGATGGAGACCAACGTACAGGACAACCTGCAGTCGGTCGCCCTGATCTTCGCGGCGGCCGAGAGCAGCCGTACGGGACAGCCGGTGGACGTGCAGGCATTTATCGATCGATTCCGCACGCAATCATGAAGGAGGTTCTAACGCGTTCGACGAGAGCGGTGGCTGGGCGGCGGATCCGTGGTTCCTGATCGTTGCGGCTCAGCCGCGTCAGGCTTTCGAACGGCGCGGGCGCGTACATCTGAAGTCTGGCGACTTCAGCTAAGCGAGTAGGGGACCAGAAGCCACGAATAGCCGCAGCGCGGGCCGAAGCCCGCAACCCATCGCGATGCCAGGTCCGGACAATATGACACACCCCCGACACCTCCTCCCACCCCCCCTTACAAAGGAGGGCTTGCAAAGGAACGAGCCCCGACCGGCACATCTCACTCCAGGTACGCCAGTGCCGCCAGCGCGTGGATCTTGCACGCCTGCACGATGCTTTCGAGACCGACGTACTCGTTGGCGCCGTGGGCGAGGGGGAGCAGTCCTGGACCGAAGGCAGGTATGGTCGGGATGCCGCCGTACCCGTGGAGAAAGATCGCGTCAGTGCCGCCGGCGAAACCACCGAGTGGAATGGGCTCCCCCGTCACCGTCGCGCTCGCGTCCTGCAGAATTCTGACGAACGGGTCATCCGCCGGCACCTCGGGCTGGACCATGGTCATCGATTCGGCCCGGTGAATGGCGGACACGATCTCGACGTCCAGGTCCGGATCGGCAGCGCGTAGTCCGTCGACGAATGCCTCGACGTCACGCTGGGCGTCGGCGGGCGTCATGCCGGGCAGGATTCGGATGTCGCAGGCAAAGGACGCTTCGCCGGGGTAGACGCCGTACCAGACACCGCCGTTGACCATGACGCCGACGTTCCGGGTCACGCCGCCGGGGTACAGCGGGTGCGGATCGTGGCGTACCACCAGCTCGTGCTGCATGCGCGCCAGTATCTCCGCCATCTTCACGCTGGCGTTGACCGACGGAAACTGATCGGAAATGCTGCTGTGCATCTGCGTGCCGCGGACGCGCACCTCGAACGCGAAGGTGCCGCGCGACGCGATGCAGATCTGCTCGAGCTCGCGCCGCACGCCTGACGGCTCGGCGATGAGCGCGATGTCGGCTTTGAGGCCGTAATCGTTCGCGAGGTGAATCGCGCCGTAACCGCTGCCGGTCTCTTCGTCGGCGGTCAGCGCCAGCAGCAGGTCGCCTCGAAGTGTCGGCGCGACCGCGCGCAGGGCGGCGCTGGCGTAGATCAGGGACGCCACGCCGCTCTTCATGTCGGTGGAGCCGAGACCGTACAACCGGTCGCCGATGATCGTGGGCGTCAGCGGGTCGGTTTCCCAGTCATCGGCCGCGCCGTCGCCGACCGGCTTCGTGTCGATGTGACCGTTGTAGCAGAGCACCGGGCCGCCATCGGCGCCCTTCATGCGACACAGGACGTTGGGCCGGTGCGGCTCTTTCGCGACGATCTCCGGCTCCCCGATCTCCAGTTTCTTCAGCCGCGCCGCGACGACGTCAGCGACGGCCCGCTCGTCGCCGGGAGGGTTCACGCTGGGCGTCGCGACAAGGTCGCAAGTGAAATCGATAAGCGAGTCGCGATGATCATCGACCCAGGACACGACCTGTCGCTGCATGTCTTCAGATGGCATGGCGGCGGATTGTAACCGAACGTGATATTGGTTATCAGTTACCCGCTCTCGTCATGCGTCACGCGTCTCTTGTCACTGGAGCTCTCACATGCAGTTCATTCGAAGCAATCCTGATTTCCCCTTCAGCTCCGCCGTCATTCACGGAGGCAAGGTGCTCGAGACGGTGCTGACCGCCATCGACCCGAGGAGCGGCCTTCCGGTGGAAGGCGGTCCCGAGGCCGAATTGCGCGACATCTTCCGCCAGCTCGACGAAATCCTCGCGGAGGCGGGACTGTCGAAGAAGAACCTCTGCTCGGCGCGCATCTACCTCCAGGATGTCAACCGCGACGTGGGCGTCATCAACAAGGTCTGGACCGAGTACATGGGCAGCCACCCCTGCAATCGTCGATGCTACGGCGTCGACCTGCAGGTGGGCATGCTCGTCGAAGCGGGGTTCGTCGCGGAATTCCCGGAGTGAGCAGGGCACCAGCGGAATCAGGCCGCACTTCGTCGCTGCGCCTCGACCAGTGACGCCGCGAGAGCGTCGGCAAGATGGTGGGCCCAGCGTTCCTGGAACATCTGGTTGTGTGAGCCCGGGACGCTTCGCACGTCGACGCCCCCGCGCGCCAGGGCGCTCCAGCCCATGTCGGGCTCGCCCGGGCAGGTGATCGACCGGATGTGCGAGCGAAAGACCGTGACGCTTCCGTTGGTGGGAATGGGTTCGTAGCTGCGCACCGCCCGGAAATGAGTCTCGAGAAATCGGCGCCGCTGTTCCGGGAGGTCGGTGACGCCGAAGACCGCGCGGATGTCGGGCAGAACCTTGTCCGCATGCGGGTCGTCCCGTGACACCTTCATGCCGTCGAGCCAGTGGCGCATCCTGCCGCGCGCCCGGACGAGGGTCGTCAGGAAATCCGTCGTGAGCAGCTCGTGTCGGATCCATCGCGGTAGATTGGCGGCGATGCGCGCCAACCGGACCGGGTGCGTGAGACGACGATGGGGCGTGCCCGGTGCCGGCGCATCGAAGAACGCGAGGTAGGCAACGTCCTCTCCGGCGTCGCGAAGCTGACGGGCCATCTCCCACGTGATCGCGCCGCCCGACGAGTATCCGCCCAGGTAATAGGGACCGGAAGGGGTGATCTCGCGGATCGCGTCGAGATACCGTCGCGCCATCGTGGCCACGTCGGTGTCCGGGGCCTCGTCGGCGCGCAGGCCGCGGGCCTGGATGCCGTAAAAGGGCTGGTCCGGACTCAGCCGGCGGGCGATCGGACGGAGGAACATCACCTCGCCGCCGATGCCGTGGACGCAGAAGAAGGGCGGGCGACGCCCTTCCGGCTGCAGTGAGACGAGGGGCGACGAGACGATGTTGGGCCGGTACTCGATGTGCTCGGCCAGGGATGCGATGGTCGGTGTTTCAAACAGCAGCGACAGCGGAAGCTCGTGTCCGTATGTCCTCTGCACCCACGCGACGAACCTGACGGCAAGCAGCGAGTGGCCGCCCAGCTCGAAGAAGTTGTCCTCGGGGCCGATCGCATCGACGCCGAGGAGCTCCGACCATGCGGCGGCAAGCTGCTGCTCCATGACGCTGCGCGGCAGCTCGACGGTCGCCGTCTTCGACCTGGTCTCGTGTCGGGCAGGCACGAGGGCGTCACGATCGAGCTTGCCGTTCGCGGTCAGCGGAAACCGGTCCATCACGGTGATGCCCGTCGGAATCATGAATGCCGGAAGTGCGCGCGCCAGGTGGTTCTGTAGCTCGTCGGGGTCGACGGCACGTTTCCTGGTCGTGACGACGAACGCGAAGAGTCCTGGCTCGCCGGACGGCTGGTCGCGGACGACGACAGCGGCCTCGCGCACGTCGGGATGATGGCGCAACACGGTTTCGATCTCCCCCGGCTCGATGCGATGGCCGCGGATCTTGACCTGCTCGTCAGTGCGGCCGTGATACTCGATGAGGCCGTCCTCGCGGAACCGGCCGATGTCGCCGGTGCGATAGAGTCGCTCAGCTGTATCCGGGGCTTCAATGAACCGTTCGGCAGTGAGCTCGGGGCGATTCAGGTAGCCGCGGGCCAGGCCGTCGCCGCCGATGCATATTTCACCCGGAATGCCGATCGGCACGGAGCGCAGCTTCGAATCGAGAATACGCACCGTCGTGTTTCCGATCGGCCGACCGATCGGAACCGGCGTCGTCCCGTCCTGTCCGTCGTGCGGAATCTCGAAGGTTGTTGCGAACGTCGTGCTCTCGGTCGGTCCGTATCCGTTGACCAGCCGCGTCCCGGGAAGGTGGTCGAGGGCGGCGCGAACGTGGGCGGGTGAGAGTGCTTCGCCTCCGGTCAGGACGTGCTCGACGGTTTCGAGGGCGAGCGGGTCATGATCGACGACGGTGTTGAACAGCGACGCGGTGAGCCAGAGACACGTCACGCCGAAGTCGCGCACGGCGTCGGCCAGGTTGCGGACCGTCGGCACATCGTGCGGAAACAGGACGCAGCAGCCGCCGTTGAGCAGCGGTCCCCAGATCTCGAACGTCGACGCGTCGAACGTGACGGGCGCCATCTGCAGCGTGACCTGCCCCGCCTCCAGCGGTACGTAGTCGACGCCGCGCACGAGCCGAACCACGCCGCGATGGGGCACCATCACTCCTTTCGGCTCACCGGTCGAGCCGGAGGTGTACATCACGCAGGCCAGGTGCTCCGGCCCGGGACGATCGGGCGTGGACGCCGTTCGGCACCTGTCGTCCGGCTCTTCGGCCGCGTCGACGCGAACGACACGGGCGCCGAGCCCGCAGAGCACTTCTGCGTGTCGTTCGGTGGTCAGGACGATGGGGGCCGAGGCGTCACGAAGCATGAACTCGAGCCGCTGACGGGGCCAGGCGGCTTCCATCGGGACGTACGCGCCTCCGGCCTTGAGCACGCCGAGCATCGCGACGATCAGCTCAGGCGAACGATCAAGACAAATCGCAACCGGGACGTCCGGCCCGACGCCCCACCCGGTAAGCGTGCGCGCGAGTCGATCGGCGCGGTCGTTCAGATCACCGTAGGTGATGCGATCTTCATCGTGAACCAGAGCGATTGCGCCCGGCGTGGATCGCGCCTGTGTCTCGAAGAGCGCGTGAATCGTTTCGTCGCGCGGGTAGTGGGTGACGGTGTCGTTGAGATCGGCCGTGCGGCGACGCTCTGTCTCGTCCATCAGCGACGCGTCAGAAACGGACACGTCCGGATTCGTCGTGACCGACTCGATGACATTGCCGAAATGCCTGCTCAGGCGTTCGATGGTGCCCCGGTCGAAGATGTCCGTATTGTAGTCGAAGATGCACTCGAGGCCTTCATCGACCATGTGAATCGTGATCGAGAGATCGAACTTGGCCGTGCGCACCGCGATGATGCCCGGGTTCGTCTCGATCTCGACGCCGGGGAACGTCGCGCCCCGGATCGGCGTGTTCTGGAGGCTGAGCACCACCTGCACGAGCGGCGCGTACCGCAGCGTTCTCTGGATCTTCAGGTGTTCGACGAGCTTGTCGAACGGGATGTCCTGGTGCGCGAACGCGCTGACCGCCGTGTCCTGGACTCTTCGAAGCACCTCACGGTAGGAGGGATCGCCGCACAGACGGGTGCGTATCGGCAGCGTGTTCGCGAAGAATCCGATCACCTTCTCGAGATCGATGTGCTGGCGGTTGGCCACCGGTGATCCGACGACGAGATCCGTCTGCCCGGTGTAGCGGACGAGAAGCATCTTGAACGCCGCCATCAGCGCCGCGTAGAGCGTGACGTGCTCCTGGATCGCGATCGCCTCGAGCCGCTCGCGCACCTCGGGCGGGAGCATCATGACGTGGCGGTCGCCTTCGTTCGTCTGGACGTCCGGGCGCGGGCGGTCCGACGGCAGGGCGAGCAGGTCGGGCGCGCCGCCCAGCCGGTCGGCCCAGTAGTCGAGCAGGCGGTCGAGCGTCTCGCCCTTCAGGTGTTCCGCCTGCCAGGTGGCGAAGTCGACATACTGCAGGGACGGGTCGTCGAGTGTCGACGGCCGCTGTTCGCGCCGGGCGGCGTACAGCTCCGCCCATTCCCGCAGCAGGAGCCATGACGACCAGTAGTCCGAGATGATGTGGTGCATGACCAGGATCAGCTCGTGCCGGCCGTCGCCGGTGATGAGCACCGTGAACCGCGTAAGCGGGCCGCGCTCCAGGTCGAAGGGCGTTCGCGCGATCCGGCTCTTCAGCCGTTCGGCCTGGACGGCACGGCGCGCAGGCACCAGGTGCCGGAGATCGAGCACTTGAATCTCGTGCTTCACTGCTTCGTGGACGACCTGGATCGGTTCGCCGTCGTGCTCGCGAAACGTCGTTCGCAGGGCGTCGTGGCGGCGGACGAGCGCGTCGAGTGCATGCTGCAGGTCGGGCAGGTCGAGTTCGCCGGTCAGGTGGAACGCCTTGGCGACGTTGTAGGTCGGCCTGTCGGGGGCAAGTCGATGGATGAACCAGAGCCGACGCTGGCCGACCGAAAGCGGCAACGGTCCGTCACGGTCCGCGCGCGGGATTCGAGGGCGGTCATCGCCGGTCCGACCGGCCAGGCGCGGGGCCAGTGCGGCGATGGTCGGCGCGTCGAACAGCTCGGGCAGCGTCAGTGGGACGGTCAGCCGGTCACGAACGCGCGATATGGCCAGCGTGGCGAGCAGCGAGTGTCCGCCGAGCTCGAAGAAGTCATCGTGAACGCCGACCCTGTCCAGGCCGAGCAGGTCGGCGTAGATCGAGGCGAGACATTGCTCCGTGTCGTCCCGTGGCGCGACGTATGAAGCGTCAAGGTCGGCGCGGCGGCGCTGCGGGGCCGGCAATGCCGCCTTGTCGAGCTTGCCGGCGGCGTTGAACGGCAGCGCGTCCAGGAAGACGAACGCCGTGGGAATCATGTGGTCCGCGAGGTCGCGCGACAGCGCCTGGCGAATCTCCAAGACCGCCGGTCGGGTGTCGGGGTCGGCGACAAGGTAGGCCGCGAGCGTGACGCCGCTGGCGTCCTTGTGCGCCACGACCGCCGCTTCGCGAATCGCGTCGATTCCGAGCAGCGTCTGCTCCACCTTGTCCATCTGGACCCGGTGTCCCCTGATCTTGACCTGGTTGTCGCGGCGTCCGGCCAGCTCGAGACAACCGTCGGGGCGCAGTCGCCCGACGTCGCCGGTCAGGTAGATTCGACGGTCATCGTCGTCCGAAACGGGCAGGAAGACCTTTGCGGACAATTCCGGCTGCTTCCAGTAGCCCAGCGCCAGGTACCGGCTTCTTACCGCGACCTCGCCGATTTCATGGTCGTGGCGCGGATGGCCCGCGTCGTCGAGAATCAGCACCTGCTTGTCCGGGACGGGGTATCCGGCGGGCGCCGCGTCCGTGTCGAGCCGCGCGTCCATGTCGAACTCGGCAGAGCGGAAGATGCCGGCTTCGCTCGCACCGAGGCTGTTGCTCAGGATGCATCCACGGTCGCAGTGTTTCTGAAACAGCCGGACGTCATGGGCCGTCAACGGCTCTCCGCCCAGGAACAGGCGACGCAGGAAGCCGGGCGGGTTGTCGGGCCCGAATCGGACGCACAGCTGGCGGAAGACGGTCGGGACCGTGTGCAGCAAGGTGACTCGATCGCGCTCGATCATTTCGGCCAGCCCGTCGATGCCTTCCTTCCTGACGTCGAGCATGCACACCCGGGCGCCGTAGAGCAGCGGGGAGAACAGGTCCTTGACTCCCGCACCGGCCGTGTAGGAGTAGAGCATGGCGACGCGGTCCTCGGGGCCGAGGTCGGCGCGGCCGGCATGCATCATGACCAGGTGCATCAGGTTGCGATGCGAGTGCATCACGCCCTTGGGCGTTCCGGTGGTGCCGGAGGTGAAGATGACGTACGCGAGATCACCGGGCTGCGGCGAGGTCTCGGGATCCGCGCAGCGCATTTCGTCCTCGAGCCGGTCGAGGTTGACGATACGCCCTGGATCCGGACAGATGCGCGCCGCGACGTCGGCGTGAGCGTCGTCGGTGACGAGGACGCGCGCGTCGGATTGAACGAAGATCTCCGAAAGCACGCGATCGGGACCGGCTGGATCAAGCGGCACGTAGGCCATGCCGGTCTTGAGGACGCCGATCATCGCGACGGGCCGGCCCGCGTCGTGACCCAGCATCAGGGCCACCGTCGCGTCTTCCCGGAGTGAACGGTCCAGGACCTGGTGAGCGACGCGATTGGCCTGTCGATTCAGCTCGTCGTAGGTGATCGTGTCGCCGCGAGCGTCACTGACCGCATGGCGATCGCCGAACTCGGCAACGACGGCGCGGAATCGATCGAGGAGCGAGGTCTCGAGATCATCGTGGGTGAGGCCCGTGAGCGATGCGCACGCGTCAGTCGTCGACAGGATCGGCCCGGGCTCAGCGCTCAATCGAAGATCCTTCTACCTGCGGATGCTGAAGAACCGGTGAAGGCGGGCTGTCGCCGCGCTCTACGCGACTCGCGCGCTCGCCGGATCGCCGATCCGGCCGAGCGCCTCTTCGAAGGTCTGGTACGGCGCGCGTTCGAGTCGATGCAGCAACAGCTCGGTCTGAGCTCCGTGCTGCTCGACCAGCAGCGGAATCCATTCCTGCTTGAGGTTCTTCTCGCCGGCGAGCGCGTAGAGCGTGGCCGGCTCGGCGGGCGCTGGAAGGTCGATGCGCTCCGCGAGGCGTTTGAGCGGCGCGAGGGCGTCGCGAAGGTCGGGTCGCGCGGCCTGGACCAGCCCGTGGAGATTCGTGTTCTGCCCGCCCAGTCCCAGGCCTTTCAGCGAACCGTCGACCCAGGTGCATCCGGCGGAGAGGGCGACTTCGCTGTTCTCCAGGGCGAGGCCGAGGTTGTCGTGCCCGTGAAAACCGAGCACGCCGGGCCAGGCGCCGCGGGTGATCGGGACCAGTCGCCTGACCTCGTCGGGCCGCAGGGCGCCGCGTGAATCAGCGAGGTAGAGGCACGTTGCCGATCCCTCGAGCGCGATGGCCTCGATGGCTCGGAGCAGCTCGTCGTCGGTGAAGGCGCTGACGCTCGTGAGGTTGATGCTCGCGGTGATGCCGTGATCGCGGACGCGGCGCGCGGCCTGGATGGCCGGGCCCGGCTGCCTGATCGCCGCGGTGATGCGGACGAGGTCGATCAATCCGTGGCGCGACCGGATGACGGCGTCCGCGTCGGGCAGATCAGGCCGCATCATCGCGGCGATCCTGGTCCGAGGCGCGCGCTCGCGGACGCGGGAGAGCAGTTCGGCGGTGCAGCGCGCGGCAGGCGGCTCGATCACATCGTCACTGAGGTAGCCGACCTCGACGACGTCGATGCCGGCCTGGTCGAGACCGTTGACGATGTCGAGGATCTGATCGTCGCTGAAGCGCCAGTCGTTGAGGTAGCCGCCGTCACGCAGGGTGACGTCAAGAACGGTGGGCTGCGCGGCGCGATGGGCGGCGGGATGGCTCATGGGTGGCTCGGGATTCGGTGTTCGGGTTCGGTCGATCGCGGGTTACCCCGCTCGTTTCGTCCGCGTTCGTCCATGGCTCGTCAACCATGACGCACGCGCTGCCGAGTCACGCGGGCACGGCGTCCGCCTCGGGTGCGGCGTGCGAGTTCGAAGCTGCAATCCGGTTGAAGTCGATGATGAGCATGTCGCGGAACGCGGGGCCCGGGCCGGCGCGTTCGAACGCCGAGACCCCGTGCCATGTTCGATGGTCGTCGACGACGACGAGGTCGAACGAGGTTTCGAGCGTCTGGCGGACGAGCGTCTCGTCGCGCGTCTCGTTCAGGACCGTACTCTCGGCGCCGGTGATGTTGTGGCGGCGAATCAGCACCTGGGCCACGAAGTCGTGTCCGTCCTGGTGCAGCCCTTCGGGCGTGGGCGATGCCGACTGATCGCCCGCGATGACCCTGATCTGGTGCGCGTTCACGTCCATCGGCGCCTTGGGATCGATCGGCAGGCAGTCGATGACGAAACGGACGATCCGTCCCAGGACCGGACTCGTGGCGACGTCGTCGCGCATCGGCTCGAAGACACGCTGGATGCCGCCGCTGAGCTGGTTGATCTGCTTCGACTGGAAGAACGGCCGATGAGGCAGACGCTCCAGGCGACTGTCGGCGCGGTCGAGCGTGAACCGGCCGAACCGGCGGCGCCGCGTCATGTCCTCGCGCTGGATGTACCGATCGACCGCCATGTCCTCCCAGCTCAGCAGGAAGTTGCGGGTTTCGGGGCTGTCCAGCCCGAGCGCAGCCTGCAGGTCCTGCCCGGGCACATGGACGGCGCCCCGGCTCCTGATTGATGCGCAAACCTGTCCTGGATCGATCAAGGCTTTCGTCCCGGTCTCCGGCGGTGCGGGCACGGTCGTTCGGCACAGAGATCGGATCAAGCGTCCCTGGCGATTAGTCGAATAAGAGCAACAGGACGGTCGCGAATATCGGCGATTCGTCATGTAACGACTGCGGCGAATTCAACGGCGCGGCGCGCCGGAGGGGCCGGATGTTTGCAGGTGAGATCTTCGCGCCCCGGCAGGTTCGCCTGATCGAGGTACCGGACGCCACCCTCGACGCCGGCCCGGCGGATACCGGGCGCATCCTCTTCCAGCCTGAACTGGCCTGCCTTTGCGGCTCCGACACGCCGTATTTCGAAGGCGGTTATCCGGACTTCCAGCCGCGCGTCGGTCAGTCGCTGCACGAGATGATCGGCGTCGTCGTGGCGTCGGACGGGAGCCGATTCGATGCCGGGACGCGCGTCCTCACCGTGCCGGACGACCAGGCCGGCCTGTTCGAGCGGTTCAGCGTGAGTGACGACCGGGCGATTCCGCTCGACGCGCGCATTCCCGAGGAGCAGGGGCTGCTGGCCCAGCCGCTCGGGACCGTCATCTACGCGCTGAAGAAGCTTCCCGGCCTGATCGACCAGGATGTGGTCGTGGTCGGCCAGGGCCCGATCGGACAACTCTTCTGCGCGTGCGTAAGCAATCTCGGCGCGCGGCAGGTCATCGCGATCGACCCGATCGCGTCGCGTCTCGAAGTGAGCCCTCGCATGGGCGCCACGTCGACGCTCGCCGCTACCGGGGACGACGCCATCGCGGAGGTGCGGCGCCTCACCGACGGCGCCATGGCGGACGTCGTGATCGAAGCCGTGGGCCGTCGCGAGCAGGCGCTGAACCTGTGCGTCGAGCTCTGTCGGCGGGAGGGGCGGCTGCTGGCCTTCGGCCGGCCCGAGGCGACCGTCGAGGGCGTGCGCTGGGATCGAATCTACCGAAAGAACCTGAACCTGCAGATGAGCGTCGATCCCGACTTCACGAGGGACTATCCGCTTGCGATGCGGTGGATCGTCGAGGGGCGCATCGACGTGTCGCCGATCGTCACGCATCGGTTCGGCCTTGATGATCTGCAGACGGCGTTCGAGACGTTCACGGATCGAACCGACGGCGCGCTGAAGGTGTTCATTGACTTTCGATGTCGCAATTGATGTGTGATCCAGGCGAAGATCCGCCGAAGGCGGGTTGAACGCTGGCACGAAGAGGCACGAATCAGATGATCTACCGCATGAGAACCTATCGTTCGACGCCCGATCGGATCGCCTCCTCCCACGAAGTGTTCTACGAGCACGTCCATCCCGTGCACGTGAAGCACGGTGCCCGCTTCATCGGCCGCTGGCAGACCGAAGACGACCGCATCGTCGTCATCTGGGAGTACGACAGCGTCGAAGAGTGCGAACGAATCCAGAAGGCGGTCCACGATGATCCGGCCCTCGTCGCGACGGACACGAAGAGAAAGTCGAGCGGACTGCTGGGCGCCGATCGGGAAGAAATCCTGATGACGCCGACGGGGGGGTAGGGGCGGGGACCGAGGAGCGGGGAGCGGAGGCCGATCGAGTTCAGCTATCCGGCCAGCCAGGTGTCCCGGTGCTCGGCCACGAACGCGTCGTCATTCAGGTGCGGGTATGCCGCGTAGACGCGGTCGATCTGCTCGGACTGGCCCGGGCTCATCGATTCGTCCGGATTCAGGCACCAGAGGCCTTCGAACAGACCCTGGCGGCGCAGCACTTCATGCAGGCCCGGGATGCAGCCGGCGTACTGGTTGGCGGAGTCGAAGAATGCAGCGTTGGCGTCCGTCACCTCGACGTTGGCCTGGAGCAGTGACGCGGGTATCGGATCCTGCGGGCTCGCGACGGCCGCCTGGCAGCCATTCAGAAGCTCGACCGCCTTCTTCGTCCAGACCGCCCAGTGTCCGAGCAGGCCGCCGACGATTCGGCGCTCGACCCACGCGCCGCCGACCCTGAATCGATAGGTCGTCAGCAGATCGAGGACGATGTTGTCGTCGTTACCCGTGTAAAGCGCCACGTCGCGGCGCCCTGACTCGGCGATCGCACGGATCACGTCGATCGTCTGGTAGCGGTTGAACGGCGCGATCTTGATCGCGACGACGTTCTCGATCTCTGCGAAGCGACGCCAGAATTCGTATTCGAGCACTCGCCCGCCGACGGCGGGCTGGAGGTAGAAGCCGAACACCGGGATCACGTCGGCGACGGCGCGGCAATGCGCGACGAGCTCGTCATCGTTTGCGTCCGGGAGGGCGGCGAGGCTGAGCAGCCCCGCGTGGTAGCCGAGGTCGCATGCCCGCGCGGCCTCGGTCACGGCCTGGTCGGTTCGCCCGCACACGCCGGCGATGCGCAGCGTGACGTGGCCGGCGGCTTCGTCGGCACGCCTCAGCTCTTCCGAGGCAAGCTCGAGGACGGGACGAAGCAGGCCGACGTGAGGCTCGCGGATCTCGAACTGCGTCGTGTGCACGCCGACGGCGAGGCCGCCTGCGCCGGCGGCGAGGTAATAGCGACATAGTGCGCGCTGTCGGCGCTCATCGAGCCGGCGATCGGCCGTGAGCGCCAGCGGACAGGCCGGTATGACGACGCCCTGGTCGAGTCGCTGGCGGGCAGTAGTTTCCATACGCGCTTCATTCCCGCTGATACGAATAGAATCCCCCGCGCCCCGCGCCCCGCGCCCCGCGCCCGGCTACTCGTTACGACTCAACCAATCCTCGCGCACCTTCTGCGCCCGCTCGAAGTACTCGTCCACCGTCTCGATCTCGAACTCCGAGAGCATCTGCGGCGCCGACACCGTCTTCGACCGACTCGTGATCAGCACCGACCCGAGTCGTCCGGGGTCGTGCATGTTCACCTCGGTTCCGTATTTCCTCTTCAGCGCCGTGAACTTCTCCGCGTGATAGTCGAGATGCGCCAGGCAGCAGTCCAGGTTGAGCGTGGCCGTCGCATGGTTCGTGTAGTTCGTCGCGGTGGCGAGCACCTCACCGATCGGCGAAAGGATGCTGCCGGGGACGCCGGAGATCGCGCCGACGAAGTGCGCCCGGCAGCGGTAGGCCCACATCTGCTGCATGAGGCCGCCGTGGTACATCGAGCAGAACAGGACCAGGTCGGGCTGTTGCACCTCGACCTTTCGGACCAGGCGTTCGAAGTTCAGGTCGAAGCAGATCACGCCGGCGACGGAGCCGAACTCCGTCTCGATGACGTCGGCGCAGTCGGAGGGCGCGATGCCGTTTTCGATCTCGCCGATGGTCGGGTGGTTCTTGTCGTAGCTGCCGCGGACTTTGCCCGATCGATCGAGCAGTCGGATCGAGTTGTAGATGCGGCCGTCTCCGCCCGGTCGCAGCGATGGCAGAGCGATCCACGTGTCGTGGCTTCGGGCGAGATCGCCGAAGAACTCGAGCAGCAGTGGGTCGCGCTGCGGGCAGCCGGCGACGTACGGCTCGAAGCTGTTCAACTCGCAAAGCTCGGGCAGCACGATCAGGTCGGGGCGGCCGGGCAGCACCTGCACGATCTGCTCGGTCCAGAACGACCTGACGGCGTCGATGTCGTCAGGTCGCGGCAACTCCGCCGGATCCGAGGGGCGGGCGCTGATCAGGCTGACGGTGACGGGTCGGGACATCTTCAGAGAATCTCCTCGCAGGGGACGATCGTCGACTTCACGCTGCGCATCGCCATGGCGGCGTCGATGGCGTCGCGGACGCCCTGTTCCGAAAACGGAAAGAGCGTCTGCATCTGCTGCCACGGAAAGCGGTCGCGAGCGCGATCCAGCATCGCGATGCCGAGCGGGATGTCGTTGGCCGTAAAGGCCCAGCTTCCGAGCACGTTGACGTCCTTCGTGCAGATGCGATGCCAGTTCGTCTCGATGGCGCCCGCGTCGGTGAACTGCCCCATCTCCACGTAGGTCCCGCCGTCGCGAAGCATCTCGATGCCTTCCGGACCGGCCGAAGGATGGCCGCTGCAGTCCATCACGAGGTCCGCGCCGAACCCGCCGATCATCTCCCGTACGGCGGCGATGCGCCCTTCCGGGGCGGGGTGGGCTTCGAGGCTGATCGTGCCGTCGGCGCCGAATTCCCGGCAGAGGGCGAGGCGCGGCGTTTCGGGGGCACCGATGACGAAGACGCGACCGGCGCCCATTTCGCGCGCGGCGGCTGTCGCGAGCACGCCGATGGGGCCCGAGCCCTGGATGATCACGGTGTCGCCGTGTCGAAAGCCCTGGCAGCGGATTGCCCGGTTGAACGCGCGGATGCATGACGTCAGCGGCTCCGCGAGCGTGCCCAGGCGCAGCGGCATGTCGTCCGGCAGTCGGTAGATCTTCGTGCCCGGCAGATCGTCGAGGTCGACGTAGACCATCTCGGCCCACCCGCCCCAGAGGTGGGGGGGCTTCTCGAAGCCGAGGTACCGCCCGTAGTAGACGGGCGTCAGGCACTTGTTCGCCGTCTCTGGATAGTGGACGCAGTAGTGGCAGCGTCCGCAGGGCATGAGCGGCGGCAGCATGATCTTCGATCCGACGGAGAGCGGCAGGCCCATGAAGTCCTCCGTGAGCCCGTCGCCCTTCTCGACGATCACGCCCGCAAGCTCGTGGCCCAGCGTGAACGGCCACGGCAGCGGCTTCGGCCAGTGTCCCTTCAGGATGTGCAGGTCGGTGCCACACACGCCGCAGGCGCCGATCCGGATCAGCGCTCCGCGCTGCGGCACGGCCGGCCGGGCGACCTTCCGGATGACCGGGTCGGTGCCGGGGCCGTCGAAGGTCGCGACGCGGACGTCGGAATCTGATTCGATTGCAGGGCTCATGGTCGGCACTTCGCGCGGCGCGCCTGCGGAACGTTCGTGCTTTGCCCGGAAACGACCAGCGCCGTATTCCATACCTTCGAATCGTCGACGACGCTCGCATCGCGGTACGTGGAGATGAACGAAAAGCGATCCTTGCCCGAGGTGTTGAGGTGCGAGCTGTGCGCGGTCCGGTCGGAGAAGAAAACGACGTCGCCGCGCTGCACGCTCAGCGTCCGGTCCGACATGCCTGCGAGCTGGGCGTCGTCGATATGATTGTTGAAGGAATCCTCCCGTTCGTCGTAGCGATTCTCGAAGTCGACGAGGTGAGAACCAGGAATCATCCTGAGGCAGCCGTTCTCCGGCCGCGCGTCATCGAGCGCGATCCAGATCGAGATCTTCGGAGCCCCGTACCAGTAGTACCAGTCGAGGTGCCAGGGCGACGCGAAGGTGATGCGGCGATCCTTCAGCACCGCCTTGGCGCTGAGAAACTCGACGTGGTCGCCGATGAGCTGGCGCAGTTTCGTGACGATGCCGGGAGCGGTCATTCTCGACAGCAGGGTCGCTGGCATGGCGTCACACATCCAGATGCGGACGCCGGATTCAGGTATGCGCTCGTCGCCCAGGGCCACTTCGACGTCCTGCTTCCACCGCGTGATCTCGTCCGAGTCGTAGAGCGATTCGACGACGAGATACCCGTCACGGTGGTAGGCTTCGACCTCATTGTCGTTCAGGGCGCGTAGGTCCACGGCGTGATTGTACTCGACCGGAATCTGCTAAGCTTGCCCGGCGATCCCATGAACGGAATCGAACCATGGTCAGCGACAGAGATATCTATTTTTTCGACCTGCAGGGCTTTCTGCACCTGCGCGGCGCGCTCTCCGGGAATGAGGTCGCCGCCCTGAACGATGGGATCGACGCGATTCCGCCGCTCGAATCCGGACAGTGGCACGGCAGCATCCAGGCGCACGACTACGGCACGAACGACGGGCTGAACCTGCAGCAGATTTACGAGGCGGGAGAGCCCTTCGAAGCACTGATCGACCATCCGTCGTGGTACGAGCGGGTGCGTCACTTCGTGGGCGGCGAGGGGACGTTCGACTGCTATCACGGACCGGTCTTCATCGACGAGGCGTTCGCGACGCTGCGCGGACCGGGCGAGGCGATCGGCGTCCACAACGGCGGGCACCTCGGCCTGATGCGCTGCCAGTTCCGCGTCCTGCACGGCAGGTTTCATTGCGGTCAGATCAACATCCTGATCGCGCTGTCGGACATTCACGAGGGCGATGGTCCCACGATGCTGATTCCCGGAAGCCACAAGTCGAACTTCGCACACCCGGACTACGACGACTTCGTCATGGCGCCGGGTCGTTCGGTGGACGGAATGGAGGGAGCGATCGAACTCTTCATGGACGCGGGCGACGCGCTGCTCTTCGTCGATGCGATCTCGCACGGTTCGGCGAAGCGCACGAATCCCGCAATGCGCCGCACGATCGTGTACCGATACGGCCCCTCGTGGGGAAGCTATCGCCACGCGTACCGGCCGTCGCCCGAGCTGCTGGCGCGGCTGGCGCCACAGCGCCGGAAGATCGTGCAGCCGGTGGATCCGGTGGAGCCTCCTCATTAAGCTATTAGTCGTTAAGCCAATCGTTATTGGTCATTTCGGACGCGGTTTGCGACCCGATTCTGATATGACCAATAACGATTGGCTTAATGACTAATAGCTTAATTGATTGAATCAATCTCCCGCTTCCAGCCCCAGCCTTTCATACTGCTCGGCCGGCGCCTCCGCCTCTTTCATCAGTCGCACGAGATGACCGGTCATCGCTGATTCGACCGACGTGTCGTCCAGTGGTTGCTGCTGGCCCGGATCCTTCTGCAGGTCGAACAGCAGGTTCTTGTCGACCATCTCGGTAATCCATCGCACCTCGGCGTGGATCTTCATCGTCGGGCATCCCTTCGTGAACGGGAGAGGATCGCTCAGCTCGACGTTGTCGCTCAGTTCGTTGACCGCGAAGGGTCTCACCATGTGCGTTGGCATGAGCGTGTACTCGTAAAGCGGCCCGTTCTCCACGTTCGCGGCGCCGCGCATGTACACGTAGCGACCGTCGGTGACGTTCACGTGTCCGCCGTGCACGCCGAAGATCGCCGCGTCGCGTACGGAGGTGTCGTCGTCGATCGCAGGAACCAGGTTCCGGCCGATCATGTCGGGGGTCGTCGGAACCTGGAAATATTTCAGCAGCGTGACGGGCAGGTCGATGGACGGCTGCACCAGGGCGTCGCGGCGTTCGCCCTTGCGCCGACTTCGCGGATCCCAGAGGAAGAAGGGGGTGTGCGCAACCTCATCGTAGAATGGCATCCAGACCTTGCCGTACATGTCGCGCTCGCCGAGGAGAAAGCCGTGGTCGGTCCACACGATCAGCATCGTGTCGTCCCACATGGCGTGACGGTCCATCCGGTCGAGTACGTCGCCAAGATGGGCATCGCACTTGGCGAGCAGCGACGCGTACTCGTAGCGCAGGTGCTCGACGGCTTCGGGCGGCTCCTCGACGTGCCGGTACGGCGGCCAGTCGAAGTGTTCGCCTTCGTACCGGTCGTAGTGCTCGGGAAACTGGTCCTTCCATTGCCGGTGGCTGAAGTAGGGTTCGTGCGGGTCGAATGTCTCGATGTGCAGCAACCACCGGTCCTGCTCGTGGTTGCGATCGATGAAGTCCAGGCCGTCGCGAAACGTCCGCGTCTGGTGGTGCTCCGCGTCGGTCGGCATGAACTGCCGGTTGATCCAGTCCTGGCGCCAGTTTCCCCACATATCGCGCGGCGCGACGCAGAGCGGGATCTCGGGGTCGGCGACCTGACCCATCCAGTGGTCACCCTCCTGTCCCCGGTTGAACTGCCACGTCTTGTAGCGGTTGTGGTAGGTGCCGCCGCCGTCCTCGAAGTAGTGATAGTGGTCGGTCGTGAGGTGCGTATGGACGCCGCGCTGCGCGAGCATCTGCGGCATCGAGTCGTCGAAGGGCTCGATCGGTCCCCAGCTTCGGTGCAGAAAATTGGGCCGGCCGGTGTGAAAATCGCGGCGCGCCGGCATGCACGGCATCGAGCAGCAGTAGCTTCGGTTGAACGTCACCGTTCGTTCGGCGAGGCGCATGAAGTTCGGCGTTCTGGTCCAGTCGCACCCGTAGGGCTGCAGGTGGTGCCGGTTCAACGTGTCGAACATCACGACGATGGCTTTCATCGCGATCGCTCCTTCGTTCGTTGATTCAGGTGGGTAGCGGCGCGACGCGCTGCACGCCGCCCTCGCGGATCGAGCGCGTGGCGGCGATGGCGGCCGCGACGCTCATCCGCCCGTCCAGACTGCTGGCCCGCGGCGGGGCGTCGTGCCGGACGAAGTCGAGAAACGCGTCGGCGACAGCCGGATCGGCGCCGCCGTGACCACCCTCGGTCGCGCCTTCGTCGAGGGACACCAGGCCGTCGCCGTCATCGAAGTCGCCATGACCACTCTGGTTGTTCGGTCGCTCGAGCAACCGGATCACGTTCTTTTCCAGGCGGATCTCGATGCGGCCCGTCGTTCCGATGACGGTGTAGTTTCGCTCGGTGTCGGGCGTGAAGTGGCACTGCAGGTAGGAGGCCTTGACGCCGCTGGCGAGCCTCAGGATCAGCACCTGGTTGTCCTCGACGTCGATCTCCTCGCGGAAGGCGCATTGGCGCCGCGGGTGCGGCAGTCCGAAATGATCCTCGAGCGGCTGAGCCTCGGGGCAGTCGTCACGTTCGTCGCAGGCGTCGCAGGTCAGGTCGTCCGGCTTGTCGCCGCCGAACATGTCGCGATCTCCGAACGCCGCGACTTCGCTTGCGTAGCTGCCAGCCAGCCAGTGCATGATGTCGAGGTCGTGCGACGCCTTCTGCAGCAGCAGGCTGGTCACCCTGTCGCGGCGGGCGTGCCAGTCGTGGAAGTAGAAGTCGCTGCCGTAGCCGACGAAGTGCCTCATCCAGACGGCCCGGATCTTGCCGACGGCGCCTTCCCGAAGCATCTGCGCTGCCTTGTGAAGGACGGGGCTGTAGCGAAGGTTGAAGCCGATCATCACCTTTCGATCGACACGGCGGGCCGTATCGCGGATGCGGTCGCACCCCTCGACCGTGATCGCCATCGGCTTTTCGAGGTAGATGTGGTGTCCGGCTTCGAGCGCGGCGACGGCGTGCTCCTCGTGGCAATAATCCGGCGAACTGACGATGACGGCGTCGAGATCGCGGCTCAGCAGTTCGCGGTAGTCTGCGGTTGCCAGGGCGTCGGGTCCGGCATACTCGCGGAACTTCTCAAGTGCGAAATCGGAAACATCGGCGCCAGCCGTGATGATGGACCGGCCGCCGGGCTGATGAAACAGGTCCTTCAGGTAGTAGCCTCGGCCCCATGTGCCGATGATGCCGAGGCGAAGCGGTGGTGATTCGGAAGGCATGAGCAGATCGTAGCGGACGGGCGTTGGGTCTGGTAGGTCTGCAGGCTGATTTCACTCAGCGAACTGGAATGCGTACAGCTTCGCGCCGCGCATCCGGACGTGCATGCGCACCGGCTGGCCGGCAAGCTCCGACACGTCGGACCTGCCTTTCCAGGTCACGGTGTGGTTCGTCGCGTTCGTGACGACCGGGTCACACTCGTTGAGGGCGAAGCCGTTGATGCGGTAGCCCCAGATCTCGTGACCGTGCTCGCGGACAAGCTCGACGCGGATCCACCCGCCGCCACCGGTGTCCGCGTTCAGCACGAGCTTGCGGCCGTCGAAGACCATCGGCGGCGTGACGAAGCCGCCGACGGCGTTGCCCGCATCGACGGAGGTGTACCCGTCCGTGCGCAGCCGGGCGCGCCGGATCGAACCGCAGTACGGATCGTGCGGCACGACCTCGTAACGGCCCGGCTCACCCCAGCCGTGCCATGCGGGGACGCGCGTGTGGTGATGCAGGATGTGAGGGCCTTCGCGAATGATGCCCGGCGCGCAGTACATCATGCCGCAGAACTCGTCGACCGGCATGCGGATCCACGGCTGGCGGTCGCCGGGGCGCTCCCACCGGATGCCGTCACGGCTTACGGCGAGATGGATCTCCTCGAGGTTCGACCGGTGGTGAAAGACGGTGAAGGGCATGACATACGCGCCATCCGCGTACTTCGTGACCGGCTGGTTGTAGAAGTCCATGCCGTCGAGGTCCTCGACGCGGTCCGTGCACCAGACGAAACGCTCCTTCGGGCCGTGCGGGTCGTAGCGCCGACCGTCGATGCGTTCGTCGATGAACTGGCCAGGACGGAAGCAGGGATGGTCGAGATGGGTCTCGTAGCTGTCCAGCTCGTCCGGAGCCAGCACCAGGTCGTCGATCGTCCGATCGGGCCAGTTCGTCCAGTCGTCGCTGATGATGCGCCCGATCCGGCGCGTCGCGTCCCACATTCGAAAGTAGCCGACCCATTTTCCGATCGCGTCGTCCCAGAAGAAGATATTGCCCGAGTCGGCGCCCTGGTTGCTGATGGGTTTCCAGTCGTTGACGATCGTCCAGCGGAAGCCGTCCGGCGACGTCGCGCCGCGCATCTTGCACTCGGCCCCCGCGAAGATCAGCTTGTAGCGGCGCTCGGGGTCGTCGTTCTCGTCGATGACGATGCTGCCCATCTGGTCGTAGGCGCGGTCCTTGCGAAGCATCGTCGCGACGCCATCACCGCCGACCTCCGCGTCCTGCTGCTCGCCCTGGAAGGCGATATTGTTGTTCCGGCTGCCTTCGAACTCGTACAGCCCGAGGTCGGGCTTCTCCCAGTTGATCCCGTCGCTGGAGATTGCGCAGCACATCATCCGGCGGAAGTCGTAGAAGCTGTCGCTTGCGGGATTCGGACAGGTTGCCTCGTAGTACATCTTCACGTGGCCGAGCTTTTCGTCCGGCACCACGACGCACCACTGGCAGGACAAGCCGGCTTCCCACGGCCGATCGGCGCGGATCGCCTCGCCCGCGTCCTCGGGCGTGTTCATCACGATGCGCACGCCGCTGGTCGCGGCGAAGAGGGATTCGTCGAAGAAGAGCTGGCGGCGCGAGCCGATGTCGATGGGGGAGCTGGTGCTCATGGAAGGATGGTAATGGGTGTGCCCCACGACGGCCTCGAATCAAAATTCGACATCCCGCAACTTCCGTCCCATCTCTTCCAGCACCGCGACGTCCTCCGGATCGAGCGAGCCGTCCGGCCGCGGCGCCGTGTTGAGCAGGAGGTTGAAGCCGGCACCTCGGGCTTCGTTGAGCGCCCGCATCGCGTCGTCCAGCTTCATGTGCGTGCCGGCCGCGGACGCAAGGTACCCGTAGGACCTGTGTGGCTGGTCGCACATCGTGCGGCACACCTCGCCGGGCTTGTCGCGCGACCGGACGGCTTCAAGTTCCGGAGAGTAGAAGTCCTCGGTGCCGAGCAGACCCTGCTTGTAGGAAATCAGCACCTGCGGCTGCAGGGCATGGATGTGGTCGTACAGCGCCTGGCACTCGAACTGTGGCGCATTGTCAGGCTGGTTCGTGTCGCGCGGGCACGGCGTGCGCGTTCTGTCGGCCAGGGGCACGGCAATGCCATCGAGCCAGATCGCGGCGATCGGTCCGTAACCGGTCAGTAGCTCGGTGACCTGGTCCTTCATGAACTGCACGTAGATGCCGAGGTCGTGGTCGTCGCCGGTCGCATACTCGGACTGCGGCTCGTCGTACTCGGGACGCGCGGCGCCGCCCCACAGATCGTTGTTGGGGGCATGTGGGTGACGCCAGTCCCGACCGTGCGAGTAGTAGAGACACAGGCCGAGGCGATGGCGGTCGCAGGCCTCGGCCAGCTCGGCGATCAGGTCACGACCGCACGGCGCCTTGATGCTGTTGAAGTTGGTGCAGGCAGTGTCCCAGAGACAGAACGAGTCGTGGTGGCGCGTCGTGATGTTGACGTACCTCATTTGTGTCGCCACCGCGAGACGACAGATCGCCTCGGCGTCGAAGCCTGCCGCCGTGAAATCATCCATGAGCTTCGCGTACTCGGCGACGGGGATCTTCTCGTGGAGCTGAAGCCATTCGTGGCGTCCGGGAAGCGAGTAGGGGCCGTAGTGGAGCATCAGGCCGAACCGGGCTTTGCGAAACCACTGGATCGCGGCGCCGCGCGGGTCGGCGGCGTACGCGTCTTCGTAGCCGTGGAGGTAGCGGGGGATGGGGGGAGGTGGAGTGTCGACTGCCGTGCTCCGGGTATCGGGTATCGGGGCGCCATTCTGTGACGCCTCCGGCATGTGGGTGCCGCGCATCCTGATGCCGAATGCAACGAGCTTTCGCGCCGCGGCCCCCGCTTCAGAATGCCTCGCCGTCCTTCATGTCCAGCGCCTTTCTCAGCCGTTGCGCCGCGACGCGCACCGGTTGGCCTTCACGGTTCTCGCGGACGTCATGCATGCGGCAGAGCTCGAACAGCCGACCGGCGATCTTCCTGGCATCACGACGTTCGGTATCGCTCATGTCGTCGGGCGCCTTGCCATACCAGAGATGGCCCAGCGCAAGGCGGTAGGCGCCGACGGACGCCTTCTCGACGCGGTCGCGCTCGACCTGCGTCGCGGCCGCGGCGCGCGCCTGCTCGAAGATCTCGATGCCTTTGCGGCCCAGCTCGACCGACAGGCCGAACTCGTCGAACGGGCCGTTGCAGTTCGAATGCCCTTCGCCGTTGCGCTGGGTTCGTCGCTGCAGGTCGAGGTAGCGGCGGATGTCCGGCGCCGCGGCGCCGTAGTGCAGGTCAATGAACTGCTCGCGCAGCGCCGTGGGCGAATCACCTGGATCCCACATCATGCGCGCCATCAGGTACATCATCATGTCGGCGAACGGGCAGTTCAGGCCGCTGCCGGGCCCCTGCATCATGATGCCGCGCCCGTCCAGCGCGACGCTCGTGCGGATCTGCGACGCGACGGCGTCCAGGTTGGTCGGCGGGGCCAGGTAGTCGTTGAAGTTGACGGAATAATGCCAGAAGCAGAGATCGTCGGTGAGCGTGCGCCAGGTCCTGATGTCATGGACGGTGTCGACGTTCGTCGGGCAGGACAGGCGGTCGTACGGGTGCCGCTGGCAGGCGTGGTACGTGGCGTATTGGATGCGCACATTCGACTCGACCGGCATGTTCTCGGGCGGCTTGCGATACCAGGCGTACGCGAGCGTGCCGATCGTGAGATCGGGTCGGACCATTGCGACCTTGCGCGCGACGTCGTTGACCAGCTTTATGACGACGGCCGCATGGGCGCCGCCGTACTCGTCGGCGATGCCATGACAGCGCTCGCACTCGCACCGACCCGCGTCCTCCGGCACGACGCGGATCGTGGCTCCCTTGCCGTGCTTCAGAGCCGATAGCGCGACGTTGGCGGTCACGCGCCGGATCACCTTGGGATGGCTCATGCAGAACTGACGCGGGCTGCGCTTGCCGTCCTTCTGCAAAGCCCGGATCGCGGGATCCGAGTCGGCGTCGTAGTCGCCCATCCATGAGCCGATCGAATGAAGGAGGAAGTAACCCGTCACGTACCCGCCGATCCGCGCCTTCTGGGTATCGGTGAATTTCGCCAGCATGCCCGGCCCGGTTGCGTTCATACGAAGCCGCGCGCTGAGCTTCGGATCCTGCATGACTTCGGTGTAATAGAGCATGCGATAGGTCAGCGGCGGCGTGAAGGTGAAGTCCACCTCCTGCAGCCGGCCGGAGTCTTCGGACTCGAGTCGCGGCACGTGCACGTGGTCGCGCGTCAGGAACCGCACGCCCAGGCACTCCTCGAGGAACTGGTACACCCCGTAGAGCACGCCGCGCGGCCGGCCTCCGACGATTGCGATGTTGTCCTTCTGCACGACGACGCGAAGCTGCTCGGGCGCGTAGTCCTGCTTCATCGTGTAGTCGAGGCTGCTGTATTCCAGCGCCCGTCCTGCGCCGATGAAGATGTTGCCGTCGGACTCACCGATCTCGCGCACGGTCGGCAGGTCGTGGCCGGTCACCTTCAGAAACAAGTCGTGGAACTCGTCGGCGGCGTACCGCTCCGCCGGACTCGCGTCGTCGTCCACGACGATGCGCCAGCCGGCCATGTCGCGCAGGTCGAGCGTGTCGGCGGCGCGGGAGGGCAGGACGGTGACCGGGATGACGACGAATATCGTGAAGAGCCAGAATCTCATGACCATCCCTTGATCCGATCCAATGAGAAAACGAGGAATCAGGAATCGATGATTCGCTATTGCTTGCGCGGCAGGAACACCGTCGCGGGGCCCGAGTTGAAGTAGTCGATCGCGATCCAGCGGTCATCGGACAGGTCGACCGGCGCCACCCATTCGGCGGCGCCGTTCAGATATAGGAAGTTGCCTCCGGCCATCGACGCGGGAACGTCATCGCCAGTGCCGTGATGGTTGGTGAAGCTCGTGTCCTCGTCGAGGACGAATATGCTCCCCGTGCTTGTCTGGTACCCCATCGAGTCGCCCGTGAGCAGCAGGTGTCCGGGATCGTCCCCGAATTGAGCTATGCCCTGGAGATCCGGCGTATCGGGATCGCGCCGCCTGTCGCCCCAGGCAAGGACCCTGTGCGTGCTGCCCCACCAGTTACCGTTCGAGAAGGGGTCCGACCGGAAATTCTCCGCGCGGTCGGGCCAGCCGAGGCGCTGACCCGGCGGCCAGCCCTCCTGGCTTGGGCAGAACCACGTGAGGATGCCGGTCGTCTCGGTGACGACCTCGGCCACGTTGGGGTAATCGGCCAGGCCCAGCACGTTTCCGAGCACGTGGATGGCCGCGCTGGCACCCGTCATCGAGCGCCCCGTGGGCGGCAGCTCGCCGTTCTGCTCACCGGCGTACGCGATCAGTCCGATGCCGATCTGGTGCAGACCGGAGGCACAGGCGATCCGCCGCGCAATCTCCTTCGAGCGCTTGATCGCCGGGAGCAGCAATGCGATGAGGAGGGCGATGATCGAAATCACCACCAGAAGCTCGATGAGGGTAAAGCCGCGGCGGCAGGAGATCATGAACGGGGAATCATAGCACTGCCGGGCCCTTGGAGAGACTGCACTTGCGTTGGCCCGGGCGGCGCCGGCGCATCGCGCCGGACACCGCCCGTACCGCGATCGAGTCGAATCAGCGCCGACGTCCGAGCAGCGCAAGGCCGCCGAGGCACAGCAGCGTCAGCGCGCCCGGCTCCGGCGTGACGATTTCGTTCAGATTCGCGAACCGGTGGGCCGAGTACTCGGACGGCGTCATCCCGCTGGCGATGCTGTTCGAGATCGTCGGGCCCGAGTAGACCTCGACGAACTGGATTTCACCGAAGAAGCGCGGCTCTCCGCCAGGGTTGAGGCCCGCCGGTGAGCCGATATGAAGCTGATCGCTGTTTCCCGTGTAGGCGTCGCCGCTGTTGGCGATGCCCGGAAAGCCGGTTGCGATGTTCGTCGTGCTTCCGTTGTAGTAGATCTCCCACTCGGGTGCGGCCTGCCTGCCGTTGAAGTGGACGACGAACAGTTCGAGGTTGTTGGTGCCGCCGACCCCGGGCGTGGCCATGGCAATGGCGCGCTCGCCGGTGTTGTTGCCGACGCCTCGGTCCGCCAGGACGCGGTCCTCGCCGCCGACGTTCTCCACGGCGACCGAGTGGTGTGACAGGTTGCCCGCGCCTTTGCTCCAGAACGCGGTGTTGTCGCTGAACCCGGTATTGCTCATGTACGCCACGACGGTCATGACGCCGTTCGGATCTTCAGTGGCGCTGAACCCGGGCGCGGGGAAGTCGAAGTTGTCCTCGTCGCTGCCCACGGTCTCGAACCAGTGCTTGTGGCTGCCGCGACCGAACTCGTAGACCTGCGCACCGGCGTTGTAGACCGGGTTGCCGCCCGTCGTGCTGTTCGGCACGAGTGGGGCGTTGACGCCCGACAGGTCGTCCCACTGGGTCGTCGGCGACGCTCCGGGCGCGCGGGCGTCGAGCGACAGCAGGAAGTTCGCGCTCGCGGCGCCGCTCAGGGTCGTCAGCGCTACCAGGGTCGTCAGGGTAAGTGTGACCTTCTTCATCATGATCTCCTTTGTAAGAGGACAGGGGTGATGCCGCGGCCGCACACCTGCATGCAGGCCGCGCGCCTGCTCGTCGTGCTCCTGGGTTTGGCTTTTCTGTCTCCAGCGTCTCCGGGAACGACGGTGGAATCACCGTCGAACTGACCAATATGATACAGTATATCGAGGTGCTCGCCAGAAGGGGACTGTCATCTTTGGGCCGGTGGATCTTCGATCATGACCATGCCGACGGAACAGACCTGGCGACCTTCCTCACGGCGGCGCTCGAGGATCCGCCGACCGCGTTCGTGACTTTCAATGACATCACGGCGATCGCACCTGCAAGCAGCTGGCGCGGATCGGCCTTACGGTTCCCCGTGACATCAGCGTGATCGGTGTGGATGACCATTTCTACGGCCGGCTGGCGAGTCCCGAGCTGACGACCGTCCGCCAGCCCATTCGGGAGATGGGGCATGCGGCGGCGGAGGACCTCCTTGGACGATTGTCGAAGATGCAGGCGCAGGAGGATGCGCCGACGAGCGCGCCGAGGGTGTTCCAGCCAACACTGGTGATCAGGGAATCCACGTGTCCGCCTTCGGGCCGGAGTGACTCGCGCCGCGCACGGAAAGGGCAGAGAGGAATCCCGGCGTTCACGCTCATCGAGCTCCTGGTGGTCATCTCGATCATCGCGCTGCTGATCGCGCTGCTCCTTCCGGCCGTCAAAAAGGCGAAGCGCCTGGCGTTGATCGTGACCTGTGCTTCGAACCTGCACCAGGCTCATGTCGGTCTCGCGGCCTATGGTGCCGACAACGACCTCGCGCTGCCGCCGCAGTATTCATGGGCGCCTTCGCAACCGAACCTGGTGGGCCATCACAGCTCGAACGCCTGGGTCCCGACGCCCGAGGACCGGTACCGGACGGAGCTGGAGGTCTACGCGGGCGTCGAGACCTGGTATTGCCCGAGCGGTCCGGAGCATCGCACCGACAACTACGTCGATCCGGTGCCCGCGGACGGTCGCGAAGCGTGGGAGAACGGAGGGAGAACCTATGGCCAGATCGACTATGCGGCGTTATGGGGACGGGCCGCGATCCTCGGATTCGGGGCCGAGCCGATCTCGAGCCTTCAGCCCGAGACCGTGGAGTGGGCGGCGAAGGACCTCCGCGGCTCACCGCAGCTCCAGCTCGCCGGTGACCTGTACGCGGGCGAGAGCATCAGCCAGCTCTGCCCGGAGTTGACCTGTCATCCCGACGAAGGCGCGAACTACGTCTTCGTCGGCGGCCATGTCAGGTGGTACAACGTCGCGGCGATGCAGGGCGGGCCGTACGCTTTCGACGTATCGTCAAAGTTCTGCCGGTTCGGGAGCTTCCCGCTGTCGTTCTTCGCGGCGCCGCGGGAACAGTGAGGGGATGGGGGAGGCGCTTCGAGGTGTATTCGGATCCCCATGCCATTCGACCCGCGGGCTTACGCCGGCTTACGCCACGCGGTTCGCCGGCGGGTCGGATGTGCGGCGTCGTCATGACGGCGGCACGTTCGGTTGGCCGTCACGCGCCGAGTTGCGCCTTCAGAAACCCGTATGCCTTCTCACCGCTGATCTGGTGCCGGCCTTCGAAGTAGTCCGTCTGCACTGCTTCACGGGCGTTGAACACGCCGTAGACGCTACGCGCTCCCGAGACCGCCTTGCGCACGGCCGAGATCGGAAAAATGTGGTCGTGGTCGCCCGCCTCGACGAGCACGGGGCGCGGGGCGATCAGGCCGACCAGGTCCTGCATCTCGCCGAAGCGCCACAGCCCGGGAACGAAATTGCAGGGGCAATGGGACATGGCCAGGACGCTGTCCCTGAACGTGCAGTAGTAGCCGCTGATGACGCACGCGCGGATGCGCGGGTCAAGGCAGGTCGAGAAGAAGGTGTGCATCCCGCCGCCGGATATGCCCATCGCGCCCAGGCGCTTCATGTCGGTGTCGCGCCGCGTGGCCAGGTAGTCGACGAGTCGCATCGCGTCGTACACGCGCAGGCCGATGACCGACGCGCCGAGGTGGAATGACAGGAAGGCGGTGTGGCCGCAGGTCGACGGCTGGGGCGCGGCGAATCCGAGCTTCGAGAAGTCGGTCTGCCGCTCGCCGAAGCACGAGATCTCCGGCGCCGCCACCAGGAAGCCCGCCCGGCACAGGGCGACACCGAAGTCCTTGTGGTAACCGTCAGCCGAGTCACGATCCGTGCCGTCCTCCCACAGGCCGACGATGTCCTTCACGCCGTAGCCGTGTCCGTGCAGCGCGAGGACGACCGGGAGCCGCCCCCTCGCGCCGGCCGGCTTGAGCACGTACACCGGCATCTCGGTGTGCGCGGACGTCCTGATGACGATCTTCTCGCGCACGTAGTCGCCACGGTCGACAAGCTCGACGCGTCGGGGCTGCGGTGGCACCGGTTGGAGCAGCTTGAGGTTGATCGTGCGCGCAAGCTCACGCCGGGTCGCGGTCTGCCAGCGCCGCGCCGCGGGGATCGATCTCGCCTTGAAGCGGAGCGGCGCGGCCTCGGGGCGATAGCGATTCCAGAGCGACGTGGCGGGCTGGAGGTTCTTGTGCCTGCGGGGATCGAGGATCTTGCTGGGCATGGGTGGTAGCGGGTAACGAGTCGTGTGTGTCAGAACTTGCCGTCGCGCACTTCGTAGTGCGTGGGCTTGCCAAGGCTTTCGCCGCCGCGCTGCACCCAGTCGGCGACCCACCGGAGCATCCGGTCGGTATCGACGCGGGGCGGTCCGAAGAGGCGATTCGCCTGCGCAGCGTCGCAGAGCAGGGCGTCATCGGCTTCGGCGCCGGTGAAGCTGACGGGTCGATCGATAATCCGTCCGAGCGATTCCGCGGCGCGGCGAACGCTCAGGAGTTCGGGCCCCGTCACGTTGAACGGACGTGGCGGCGACGCGGCGTGATCGAGGGTTTGCAGCGCCATGGCGTTCGCGTCGCCCTGCCAGATGATGTGCGCGTGGCCCATCGTCACGTCGATCGGTTCGCCGGCCAGGATCTTCCTGGCCAGATCGGAAAGGACGCCATACCGTAGCTCGTTCGCGTAGCTGAGCCGGATGAACGTCATGTCGATGCTCAACTCGTTGCTGAAGTATTCGAAGATACGCTCGCGCCCGAGGCAGCTTGCGTAGTACTCGCCCTCGGCGTGAAGCGGATCGGTCTCGACGGGCCCGCCGCCGCTCACGGGCGTCATCCCGTAGACACACGTGGAGAACACGGCGATCCGGCTCGCCCGATACCTCCGGGCCACGAGGCTCGGCAGGTGCGTGTTCATCGCCCAGGTCAGCGGCTCGTTGCCGGTCGAGCCGAACTTCCGTCCGGCCATGTAGACGACGTTGGGCGCGTCCGGCAGGGCCATCAGCGCATCGACGTCCAGCAGGTCGCAGCGGATCGTCTCGACGCCGGCGTCCCGAAGCTGCGCCGCGACGCCTTCGGAGGAGAAGCGCGACACGGCAATGACGCGACGACTGACGCTCGCGGCATCGGAAGCGAGCCGCGCCATGCGCGACAACGAAGGCCCCATCTTGCCGGCGGCGCCGAGCACGATGACGTCGCCTTCGAGGCGGCCGAGCGTCTCGACGACGCCGGGCGAGGGATCGCTGAGCAGCTCCTCGAGCTGTTCGACGGACTCGACCGTGTTTGGGAGGGTCATTGGGCTTTAGAGGGTACAGATTATGGCGACCGGCGGGGCGGGAGAAATTAAGCTATTAGTCATTAAGCCAATCGCTATTTGTCGATTTGGGCGGGTCTCCGAACGCGGTCCGAAATGACAAACAACGATTGGCTTAATGACTGATAGCTTGATTTTCCCCGCCCCCCCCCGCCCCAAGACTACGGAAAGATTCCCACCCATGAAAAAGGATTGGCACCCTCAGGAGTTCAAAAAGCTTGTCACGCTCGGTGAAAGCACCACGGCCGGAGGGTGGGCAAGCTGCCGCGAGCGATGCTGGGCGAGTCGGCTCGCGGCGCTGATCGACGAATTCCAGCGCGTGCCCGTCGAGCTGATCAACTGTGGGATCGGCGCCAACGTGATCTCCACGCGCAGTCCCTCATACGAGCGGAGCGGCAGGCCTGCCGCGGACGAGCGCCTCGACCGCGACGTCATCGCGCACGAGCCGGATCTGCTGGTCATCTCCTACGGTCTGAACGATGCGCGCGGCGGCACGACGCTCGACCTGTTCGACGAGCTCGTGACCGGCCTGATCGGACGCGTTCGGAAGTCGATCCAGCCGCTCATCCTGCTTCCCGGTCCTTATTACATGAATGACTTCACCGTGGGCGAGGCACAGTGGTCTAACGCGGACCTCGAGACGTTCTATCAGTTCAATGAACGCACGCGCGAGATCGCGGATCGGCTCGAGTGCCTGTACGTGGATCTTCTGTCGGCCTACGGCGACGCTGACTGGCTCGTGCACGATGACGGCGTGCATGCCAACGACCTGGGACACCGCATCGTGGCGAACAGGATGTTCGAGGTGCTGGCGTCGAACTGCTCGGGGCTGGCGAGGGAGACGAAGCACCTGGAGCAGCACATCCCGCCGTGGAGGGACGAGTCGACGCTGAAAGCGCCGCCCGCATAGGGAATGGCCGGAGGTTCGTCGTTCTTCTGACTACTGGTGCGCGCGGATATGCTCGACGATCTGTTGCATATTCCGGCCCAGCACCTTCAGCTTGTCATCCACGGAGAGGCGCGAGTAGACGACCCAGCCAAGCTGCTGACGCGGGTCTCGCATCGGCTGATCCGACCCATAGAGGACGCGGTCGGCGCCGCAGCCTTCGACGAGATAGTCGATGATGCCCAGACATGAAGGTGTCAGCGTGATCTCCGCGCGGAAGTTGGGGAACTTCCGCGCCAGTTCGATCGCGACGTCCGCGATTTCGTAGCTTCCGCCGCAGTGGTAGGCGATCACGGTGAGATCGGGGAACCGGCTGCAGACGGACTCGAACTCGCCGGCCTCGTACCAGCGCACGGGGTGAAACGCGGCGTAAAGATGGCGCTCGTTGCCAAACTCCCACCAGACGTCGTACCTCGGATCGTCGTAGGCGATGTCATATTCGGGGTACGGCTTGAGCCCGAGGAAGCGCCGGGCGGCGAAGATCGCCTCCAACTTCGCGCGCTGCGTCTGGGCAGAGTCGCGCGCGACATCGAACGTCGCCAGGCCCCAGTAGACGTCCGGAAACGCGTCGAGCGCCGTCCGCACGCACTCGTTGCCTTCGTCCGCCTGCACCGACACCGGGCCGTTCCAGCTCATGATGCCCATGCCGTCGACGCCGAGGCGCTGCGCGAGTCGATGAATACCGTCAGGGCCGCCGTCGAGCATGTTTCCGCCGGCGCCGCCGATGTAGGCGCCTTCGTCCATCATGTGAGTGTGCGCGTCGAGCACCAGGTCGGAGAGCGGCTTGCCCTGCCGCGCTTCAGCCATGATCCGGTCTTCGTTGCCGTTGACGATCTCGCGCGGCGGGGTGAGGCCCTTCAAAAGGCGAACGAGATTGCCCGATGAGGTCTTCTCGCGCACGGCGTCGGGCACCTCCGCGTAGTCGACGTAAAGGCGGTGCGCGCCCATCGACATGGCCGGGGCGTTCGACGCGAACACGAGCTGGTCCTCGCACCCGTGTTCGACCAGGAACTCGTGACCGTGGTTGACCTGGAAGTGGTCGAACGCGAGGTGCAGGTTGGGGAAGTTCCGCAACAGCGCCATGGTTTCACGCGTGCGGCCCCAGGTATCGTGGGTCAGAAGGACGGGAAGGCCGGGATGCTCGGTCACGAGGTTCTCGATCGCGGTGCGGTCCGTTTCCGGCTCGTACTGGATGATCGAAAGGACCTTCGCTCGCTCCAGCGCGTCGAGCAGCGGTCGGCTGGTGCGCGATCCGAGGTCCCATGCATGCCGTTTCGGGCACAGCGCCGCCGCGCGCACGTCGTGCTCGGACATCCGGTCGAGAAGCTCGTCGGGATCCGGAAAGTCACCTGCCCAGTGCGGCATCACGACCCAGATCGGAAACAGGTGATCGTGCTTCGCGATCCGGTCGAGCAGCCGCCGGTTCTCGAGCATTGCGTCGTAGGTGTACTGGGCGGAGAAGGCGACGAGCGCACCGCTGATCGAGCAGTGCTGCATCTCCGCCGTCAGCTGCTCGAGTCGCCACGGATGCGCGCCGTGTCGCCGCGGCTCGGGCCCGAAACGAGTGAAGGCGTCGAAGAACATGGGGATAACGTAGTCGAAGTGTGCGGGTTCAGGTTGGCTCCAATCCGGTTCCCCACGGGATTTGCGGCGCGTCCAACGGGAGTATCTCACCGAGCCGGGCCGTCCGCGGCCCGGTGTGCGTTGCCGACTCCGGGCCGAAGACAGCCCGGCTCGGCGATGCACGTCGAACGTTCAAGTTTGCGGACGCGTCTGTTCAGCAGACGTTCACGGGCGCCGGCGCCCCTGGTAGCCCAGCAGCGAAAGAAGTGCGATCCCCGCGAGCACCGGCGTCAGAGGCTCGGGCACGGCCTCCGCGACCGTGTCGAGTGCGTTGAGCTCGTCGTCGGACCGGAGGCCGAGGTTGGCGGCGGGTTCCCAGAGCGAAAAGCTGCCGGTGAAGTCGGTGACGAGGATGTCCGCAGGCGAGAGGGAGCCGGTGACACCGGGCATGTAGGTGTTGCCCGAGCCCGTGAACGTGCTTGGCGAAAACGTGTCGAGCGAGAAGAGTGCCAGGTCGATGCCGGGATTGAGCACGCCGGGCTCGAAGACGTCCGAGAGCGCGAGGGCGTCCAGGTCATCGAACGGATCGAGCCCCATCGTCTGGGGATTGGCGAAGACGTCGAAGGTGCCGGTGCCGGTGCCGTCGCTGACGAGGATGGTGCCGGGATCAATCGCGAACGAGAAGAAGTCAGTGGAGAAATAGGTCAGCGACCCGCGAAGGTCGTCCAGCTCGAGCGCATCCAGGTCGTCGCCGAAGAAGCCGGGCGTCAGCCCGAGAAGCTGCTCGTCGATGGCGAGCTGATTGCTTCCGGCCGAGGGCAGGTTCCTGTAGACGTCGCCCTGGGCCTCTTCCACGCCGGGTGCCGCCTGCGCATTGACGTCCGATCCGGGAAGCCCGACAGCCACGCGATTCACCGAGAACTTCAGGTTGCGCGTGATCGGATCGGCCCCGCCCGACAGTGCGTTGAGGTTGTCGAAGGAGCCGCCGAAGAAGTCGTCCTGGAGACCGAAGTCGCGTCCCTGTTGCGATACTGCCGGCCCGGGGCTCAGCACGTCGTCAGGTGTGATGTTGCCGTCGATGACGGGCGAGGCCGGATCGACGGAAAAGGACTCGGTCGTCAGAGCCGATGCAGGGCGGGCCGACATGCCGATCGCCAGCAACCCCGCGATCATCAGGACTTGCGCAGCGTCCACGGTGATACGGGAAAGATTCACGCGAAGTTCTCCATCTCGAAGTTGTCGGGTCGCAATCGGTCGGGCGAGACTGCCCGAGACGTTCTCCACGCCAATAGGGCATTCTAGCCGAATAACCACCGTTGTAAAGGGAATGACATGATCGGGAAATAGAATTCCCGCGCCCCGCGCCCCACGGCGATACCATCGTGATTCCCCAATCCAAGGAGTTCCCATGCCCGCTCCCTCCGCGTCGATCACCTGGCACAAGGCGCTCGAGCCCGACGAGCTTCCCGAGGGGCGCGTCAAGACTGTCAACATCGGCACCGAGACGATCTGCATGGCGCGTCATCAGGGGCAGTACGGCGCCCTTGACAACCGGTGCCCGCACCAGGGCGGCCCGCTCGGCGAAGGATCGATCGAGAACGGGCTGCTGCGGTGTCCGTGGCACGGCTGGGATTACTGCCCGCTGACCGGCAAGCCGCCCGGCGGATATGACGACGGCGTGGCGACCTATCCGGTCGAGCCGCGCGACGACGGCGTGTACGTCGCGATCGAGACGCCGGCGGCGCACGTGGCGACCGTGTCGGACGTGATGGTCCGCACGATGGTCAACTGGGGCGTGAAGTGGTGTTTCGGCATGGTCGGACACTCGAACCTTCACGTGGCCGACGCGCTGCGCCTGGAGGAGGAGGCAGGTCGGCTGACGTTCATCGGCGTGCGCCACGAAGGCGCCGCGTCGTTCGCCTGCTCGGCCTACGGCAAGCTGACGGGACGCCCTGCGTCGTGCCTGGCGATCGCCGGGCCCGGCGCGACGAATCTCCTGACAGGGCTCTGGGACGCGAACGTGGACCGTGCGCCGGCGATCGCCCTGACCGGGCAGGTGTCCACGCAGGTGCTCGGACGCCACAACTTTCAGGAAGTGCCGCTGGACAAGGCGTTCGGGCAGGTCGCGCAGTACGCCCAGACCGTGCTGTCGAACTCGCCGCACGCCGAGCTGATGAGCCTGGCCTGCAAGAGCGCCCTGGTCCACGGGTCGGTCTCGCACCTGGTCTTTCCCGACGAGGTCGCGGGGATCGCGGCGAGCGACGCGGCGCCCGGCGATCCGGACCAGCGCATCTCGAGTCATCGTATCGCGCCGCCGGCTGAATCGATGGACGCGGCGGTCGAGATACTCGGTCGGGCGAAGCGTCCGGTGATCATCGTCGGTCACGGCGCGCGATTCGACATGCCGGCGATCGTCGCGCTGGCGGAGACATTGCACGCGCCGATCCTGACGACGTTCAAGGGCAAGGGGCTCGTGCCCGACGATCATCCGCTCGGCTGCGGCGTGCTTGGCCGGTCGGGAACGCCGATCGCGTCGTGGTTCATGAACGAATCGGACGTGCTGCTGGTGCTCGGGGCGAGCTTCAGCAACCACACGGGCATCACGCCGAAGAAGCCGACCATCCAGGTCGACTTCGATCGCGACGCCCTGGCGCGGTTCCACAGAGTGGACGTGACGGTCTGGGGCGAGATCTCAGCGACGGTCGCGCTGCTGCGCGATCGAGTTCGTTCCGGGGAGGCGATCGATCAGAGACCGGAGGTCGCCGAGCGCTGGCGAATCTGGCGCACGGAGAAGGCGAGCCGGCTGGACGATGACCGCGGCGCGGGCGTCAACAGCGCTTCGATCTTCGATGCGCTGAGTCGCGCCGCGCCGGAGGATGCCGTCATCGTGGTCGACGTCGGCAACAACACCTACAGCTTCGGTCGCTACTTCGAGTGTCGCCGACAGGCGGTTCTGATGTCCGGGTATCTCGGCTCGATCGGATTCGGCTTCCCGGCGGCGATGGGGGCGTGGGCGGCGACTCAGGAGCAGGGGACGCCGTTCCACGGGCGCAAGGTCGTCTCGGTATCGGGCGACGGCGGGTTCGGTCAGTATCTGGCGGACTTCAACACGGCCGTGAAGTACGGCATGAACATCACGCACGTGCTCCTGAACAATGCGAACCTCGGAAAGATCACGAAGGAGCAGCGCGCGGGGAACTGGGAGGTCTGGCAAACGAGCCTGACGAATCCCGGCTTCGCGGAGTACGCCGAGCTATGCGGCGGCAGGGGCATCCGTGTCGAATGCGCCGACGCCCTCGGCCCCGCGTTCGAACAGGCGCTGTCTCACGAAGGCGGCCCGTCGCTGGTGGAGATCGTGTCGGACCAGGAGCTGGTCTGAGCCTGACGGGCCGCAGGGCTTGCGACCACGGATGGACACCGACGGGCGGGGTGAGGTATGCCGACGCTCGTCAGCGCCGACGGCGAACGGTGGGCGTCAGCCGGCGTCAGCCCATGGGTCGGATGGCATGACCGCGTCATGACGCCGTAGCCTTCATTTCACGATAATCTCTCGATATTCCGGAAATCCATGTCAACCATTCCGGCCGGACACGCGTCTATCTCCTCCAGCAGGAGCTTGTCCGATTCATGGCCTGCAGTGACGAATCACTAGTCGCCGCGCACGTCGCCGGCGATCTCACGGCCTTCGATGCGCTCGTGCGCCGTCACGGCCCGGGCCTTTACGGTTATCTGCTGCGCATGACCGGTCATCGTCACCAGGCCGAAGACCTGTTCCAGGAGGTGTTCCGACGGATTCATGAGAAGGCAGCCTCTTTTTCGGGGCGCGGGGCGTTTCGTGCATGGATGTACGCGGTGGCGTCGCGGGCCGTGATCGATGCCGCTCGCAAGCGTCGGCGGGATCAATCGGTCGTGGATATGCGGATAAAGGAAGGCGAACGGCTCGATCCCGCGACCGCCAACCCCGGCGCCGAGGCAATCGCGGCGGAGAGACGTGCACGCGTGCGACAGGCGCTGGACGCGCTGCCGCCCCGGCAGCGCGAGACGGTCATCCTCGTCTACTACCGCCACCTTTCCCACGCCGAGGCCGCCCGGGTCATCGGTTGCTCGATCGGCTCGGTGAAGCGGCACATGTTTCGCGCTCTGCGCTCCCTTTCCGAGAGGCTTCCGGACCTCCGGGAGGACGCGGAATGAGGCGACACCTTTCGGAAAGGCAGCTGATCGGCCTGGCGTTCGACCTGGCGTCGCCGCGGAAGTCGGAAAGGATGCGCGCGCACATCGAGCAGTGCGCCGACTGCCTCGAGCGCCTGGAGGCGGTTCGCCGGCGCTTCGAGGCGCTGGACCTGGTCGAGATGGACGAAGCGCCTTCCGATGATCTGATCGCCAGCACACTGGCGGGGATCGAAGGTGGAGGGGCAGGGGTTCCGGGATCGGCATGGGCGTGGCCGCGCATCGGCTGGGCCGCGGCGGCGGCGGCGATCGCCGTCGCGCTGGTGACGGTCGGCGTCCTGACGCGATCGCCGGACGGCGGGCAACCTCCGGGTCGATCGGCGCCGACGGTGCTCGACACGCGCCTGACCGACATGCCGCGGCGCGACCCCTTTGAGAGGGCGCCGTTCGCGCCGGCCAGCAACATCGAGCTGGTGACCCTGCCGCGGCGCGAGTCGGTGCAGCTGACGATCTACAACTCGGCGGACCTCACGCTCGTGCGCGAACGACGGCTGCTTACCATGAACCCGGGGTGGAACTGGCTGCAGTTCTCATGGGCGAACACGCTCATCGATCCGACATCGCTCTCGCTCGAGCCCGATGGCGGCGCTGACGGCATCGGGATCGAGCAGCTCGTGTTTCCTCCGCGATATCCCCAACTCGGACGATGGCTCATCCGATCGGAGGTCGACGGACAGGTGCCGTTCGAGATCACGTACCTCACGAGCGGACTGAGCTGGCGCGCGTTCTACATGGGCACGCTGAGCTCGGACGAGAAGTCGATGGATCTCCAGGGTTACGTCCGCGTCTCGAACCACAGCGGCGAGGACTACGCCGACGCCCAGGTGCGCATGATCGTAGGCAAGGTGAACCTGCTCGATCAGATCGCCGCGCTCGCGAAGCGCGAGCATGCGTACGGGCGACCCGGAGAGGCCGCGCCGTCGAAGCTGGGGTACTTAGCGAGTCCGGGTCGGGGCCGAAATGAGATGGACGTCCTGTTCGCGTTCGCCGACGCGGATGAGAAGATGAAAGAGATCGTGAAGGAAGGCCTGAGCGAGTATTTCCTGTACACGATCGAGGGGACCGAGACGATCCCGCACGAATGGGCGAAGCGGCTGCCGTCGTTCGACGTCACCGCGATTCCGGTGAAGAGCCTGTACAAGTACGACGAGCAGAGATGGGGTCGCCACGCGGTGCGCTTCGTGGGATTCGCCAACGACGAGACGCATCGGCTTGGACAGACGCCGCTTCCCGACGGGCGCGTGCGGATCTTCCGTCGCCTCGAGGCGCAGGGACAGCTCGCTTACATCGGAGGGACGAACGTCGAGTACATCCCCGTCCAGCAGGAGGTCGAACTCGATCTCGGGCCGGCGCGGCTGGTGAAGGTCGAGCCGAGCCTGATGGCCTCCGGCACCGAGCATGTCGAGTTCGACGATTCGGGCGACATCTCCGGCCGGGAGGAGGTGCGAACGTGGCGGATCGACGTCAGCAACGCGCGGGATCTCGCGATCGACGTCGAGATCACGCGTGAGATCGATTCAACGCACTGGACGGCTCGATTCGAACAGGATGGCGTCGACGGCGAGAAGCTCGATGCGACCCACTTGCGTTTCAGGCTGACCGTTCGGCCTCGCACGAAGATCACATTCAGGTACCAGACACGTGAATACCACGGCACCCGCCGGGCGGCGCACCAGGATGCGGACGCGCTCGGCCCATTGAAAGGAAACGGCTCATGAGACGCCCAAGCCTCGTACACCGCGTACTGCCGAGCGTCGCCGTGTGCGGCCTCGCGATGTTCGTCGCGCCGGCCCAGGCCCGGATCAAGCTTGTCGCGCTGCCCGAGCGTGCGGCGACGGTCATCCGACTCGACAACCCGAACGCCACGCTGATCGAGGAGGAGCGTGTGCTCACCCTGCAGGAGGGCCTGAACAAGGTCGACTTCTCGTGGAACGGCGTGAGCATCGACGTCGACTCGATCCGACTGCTCGTGCTGGAGCATCCGAAGGAGACGGTGCTGCTCAACGTGAGCTACCCGCCGAACGAGCAGGCGCTCGTTTGGGAAATCCACAGCAAGGTCGCCCGCCAGGAGCGCGTCCGCATCAGCTACCTGCTGAGCAACATCGATCGACTCATCACCTACAAGGCCATTGCGGACAAGGGCGAGACGAAGGTTCACATGAGAAGCCACCTCGTGCTGCGCAACTTCTCCGGCGAGGACTTCGACAGTGCCCGGGTGCTGCTCGATTACGGCGAGGCGTTCGATCGCGGCATTCGGCACGAGGAGACCCGTCGGTTGCTGTTCCTGGACCGGGCTGATGTGCCCATCACCAAGGTCTGGACCTTCGACGCGGCCCGGATCCCGTGGGACCCGAAGAAGCAGAACACCAACGTCGGAATTCCCGTTCGATATCGCATCGAGAACGCGAAGGACGCCGGGCTCGGCGAGTTCGCACTGTGGGGAGGCAAGGCGCGGCTGTTCCAGCAGGATGGTCACGGCAGCACGATCTTTCTCGGCGAAGACCGCAGCGGGGTCGTGCCGGTCGGTGAGCGGATGGAGCTTTACATCGGCGACAGCCGGGACATCGTCGTGACGCAGAGAAAGATGAGCAGCCGGCAGGTCAACATCCGGCGCAACAAGAATCGCAAGATCGTTCTCTATGACAAGGACGAGCGGATCACGGCGAAGATCGAGAACTTCAAGGACACGCCGGCCGTGCTCACGATGATTCAGCACATCCCGGGCGAATGGAAGATGGTCGAGTGCAACATGGATTTCGAGCGCGAGAACGCAACGAAGCTCAGGTTCGAGGTCACGCTGCCGGCACGGACGAAGAAGGGGCCGGGCGTGAAGGAGCTCGTCATGCACTACCAGCAGCTGAACATCCGGCCGTGAGACATTCCTGAATTCTGATTCCTGATTTGCGATTTGACCTTGGGATTCAATCATGAAACGCATATTGATTCTGATCATGGTGACGGCCGCGGCCGGGACGGCGCGGGCGAAGGTCGACCTGGTCACGCTGCCGACGCGGGAGACGGTGCAGCTGACCATCTACAACTCGGCGGACCTGACGCTCGCGCGGGAGAGCC
>NYZC01000353.1 GCA_002686995.1 Phycisphaeraceae bacterium
CGTGGACTTTGCTCCGTCGTTGTGGCGGCTGCGCAGCGTCAAGTCAGAGCCGGAAATCGAGCGGCTGCGCGAGGCGGCGCGGATTACCATGGAAGGCTATCGCACCGCCTTTCCGTTGATGGCCGAGGGCATGACGGAGAAGCAGCTGGCGAGCATCATCTACGCGAAATGGTTCGAGCTGGGCGCCGACCATATCGCGCTGCTTTCCATCATCAGTTCGCCACCCGGTAACCGATACGCCCACGTTGGACCGTCCGAATGTCCCATTCCAAGAGGCGAGATCGTCAACATCGATGGTGGATGCGTCTTCAAAGGGTATTGCGCGGACATCTACCGCCTGGCGTGCGTGGGCCCGCCTCCCGACGACCAACGGCGCCTGGTCGACTGCATCATCGAGGCCAAACGGGAGATGATCGCTCAGATCCGACCGGGTGCGCCTTGCGGACACGTCTACGAGGCCGGTGAGCGCGTCATGCGAAGCGCCGGCTACGGACATCTGATTCCCGACATCACTTGGGGCCACAGTGTCGGATTGGACGTGCACGAGCTGCCCACCATCACCAAAGGCAGTGAGGAGCTGATCAAGAAGAACATGGTGTTCTGCGTCGAGCCATGGACCCTCGACTATTCCGATTGGTCACAATTGCGGAATTTCGAGGACATGATTCGCGTCACGGCCGATGGCACCGAGCTGCTGTCGCCCGGACTGGACGATCTGTACGTTTGCCCCTGAGCCGGTCACGCTGTGCGACAGGCTAAAGACCCTCATCAGAAGGATTCGCCGGCTCTGTTCCAGGACACCTGGAATGGTAACATCCATTGCGCACCACCAGTAACACGAGAAGCGATCCGATGTCCAACGAAACGTTCCACGGAATCATGCCCGCGATCGCCAGCCCGTGCGACGAGGACGATCGATTTCATGCGGAGGCGTTCGAGTCCCTGGCGCGTCATCTCTACGAGCAGGGCGTCGATGGCCTGTATGTCTGTGGGGCCACCGGGGACGCGTACAACCTGCACCCCGAGGAACGGCGCCGCATTCTGGAGCTCGCCATCGACATCTCGCGGCCGTTCACCGGAAGGGTAATCGCGCACGTGGGGGCCGCCGATATGCGCACCGCCGTGGAGCTTGCCGAGCACGCCGGGTCGGTCGGCGCGGATGCCGTGGCCAGCATGCCCCCGGCCCACCACACGCTCGAGCAGCTTCTCGTTTACTACGATGGCCTGGCGAAGGCGGCGCGGCGCCCCACGTTGGTCTATCACATTCCGCGCCTGACCGGACTGAGCCTGTCGCCCGAGGCCTTTCGGCAACTGATGGCGATTGATGGCGTGGTCGGCCTCAAGTGCAGCGGATCCGATCTGTTTCTGCTGCGACGGCTGCTGCTGGCCTGTCCCGGGGCCGCCGTCATCAACGGCGACGACGAGCTGCTGACTCCCGCCCTGATGTACGGCGCGTGTGGCGGCATCGGCATGACTTACAATCTCTTCGCAAAGTTCTTCGTGCGTCTGTACGAAACCGTCAAGGACGGTCGAATCGATGACGCCTTCAAGATGCAGCATCGCTTCGTCGCGTTCCTCGATCGAGCCATCGAGCTGGGCGGCATCAAACCCGTTTTCGAGCACATGATGGCGATCCGCGGCTTCGGTCCGTACGTGTTCCGCCGACCCAGAATCAACCTGGACGAGAGAATCCGGGCCGAGTTCTCAGACAGGATGGGCCCGTACCTGCGCGGGTTGGATTGACATGGCAGGAGCCATCCGATGAGCAACATGCCCATGACGAATCCGGAAGGCGCTCTGGCCGTTCGAGATGAACAGTACGGCCACAGTTCGACCTTCGTTGAGCTCGAGAACGGCGACATCCTCCACGGCGCCGGGGCGATCTTCAGGAGATCCGAGGATGGCGGATTGAATTGGTCCGAGTCATACCGCTGCGTTGACACTGAAGGACTGCCGGTCGTGAGCGAATCGCTGGTGCGCCTGAGCGGGGCCGGCATCGGTTCGGCGTGCCACGGCTATCTCGACAAGCAAGACAAGCATCACTGCCGGGGACAGATCTTTTTCCGGCGCAGCGAAGACGGCGGCAGGACCTGGCAACCGCGGACACCGGTGACGGTGCCCGGCGGTACGGAGACGATCGGATTCGGCCACTACATGCTTCAGGACGTCCTGTTGCGGACCCATTCGGGGCGGATCATTGTTCCGGCCTATATCTCGCTCAAGCAGACCCACGTGTCCGGAGTCCGTGACGGCAATGCGATGCGCTGGCCCAAGGGACCGGGGATCGCCTTCCCGGGCAGCCTGTTCAACAATCGGTTCGTCAGCACCAGCGCGCATTTCAGCGATCCGGCCTTCAGCGCCAGCACGGTCTTTCATTCCGATGACGACGGCAGGACCTGGAAGCAGTGCCGCAGCAACTACCTGGTCCTGAACCTGGAGCACGGCGGACCGTACGCGACCTGTCCCGAGCCGACCGTGACGGAGGTTCGCCCCGGCTACCTGCTTTTGTTCATGCGGACCGGGCTGGGGCGGCTGTACCAGGCCTGGTCCGAAGACGACGGGGATACCTGGACGTTTCCCCAGCCGTCGCCCCTGGCGGCCGATCGCAGCCCGGCCCAGCTCCGGACGCTGCCGGACACCAACCACCTGTTGTGCGTCTGGAACCAGCATAGTGAAGCGGAGATCCGCGACGGGCTGGTGCGTGTCCGCCTCAGCAGCGCGATCAGTCGAACCGGCGGCGCGGTCTGGGAGTTCTTTCAGAACATCGAATCCATTATGGAGGAAACCTGGATCCCGCCCGGCCCCATCCGGTTCGTCCGGCCCGAGAGCGTCCACCACGTGGACGGGCAGCCCGCCCCCGTTCTGGATCCCGATCATGTCAAGCCCCTGCCGGAAGGGTACGGCCGCTGGAGCTACCCTTCGGTCATGGTGTATCGCGATCGCGTGCTCATTGCCCACACCTTCAGCAAGTATGACGAGAAGGCCAACAACGTGGGTGGCTCGCGTCTGAAGGTATTGCCCATCAACTGGTTCTATGGCGGTGGCGATCCGACGGAAGAGTCGGTCAACATCAAGACGCTCGTGAATCCGGCCAAACCCTGATGGCGGCGACGCGCACGACTCATTCGATCTCGAACGCATAGAGCCTGGCGCCATCGAGCAGGAATCGCAGACGAAACGGCTTGCCGCGCAGCTCGGCAATGTCTGCGCCCTGCCAGCGAAGCGGCGTGTTGATGGCGTCCGCCGTCACGGGGATGCACTTCTCGGCGCTGAAGCGCGGATTGCCCGACACCTCGGCGCGAAGCTGACCATCGGCGGAGTTCATCTCCACGTTGACGTTCAGCTGCGATCCCGCGCTGAAGATGAGCGGCACGGTCGTCACGCTGCCGGGCCAGCGGGTGAAACCGTGGTAGCAGACAAAGCCGTCGCGGCGGATCCACGCCGCCCCGACCCCGCCGTCGTCGACAATCGTACGATCCTCGACGTGATGTTCGATCGCCTGGCCGACGTAGTACAGGTAGATGCGATCCCCCATGGGAATGGCCGGCGCGATGAAGTAGATCCGGGCCTGGTCCCAGGCACCTGGCGTCCGCGGAATGAACGGCATGCCGTCGCCCACCCACTGAAAGTCGACGCCGTCCGTACTGACCATGAGCGACGGCGCAAGCGGCCCGCGACCGAGGTTGCGGTAATAGACCGTGGGCAGTGCCAGGTAGAGATCCTCGTAGATGAACACGCCGGGCGTGTAGAAGTCGCGGCTCCCCTCTTCATTGCCGGGAAAATCGCGCGGATCCATGATGGTCCGGCGCTCGGGATAGCCGTGCGTCCAGTGCTCGCTCTCCGTGCGCGCCACGCCGCGACGCCGAGCGGGCAAGCCCTGGTCACGAAACCACCAGCGCGTGTACAGCACGTACCTGCGGCGCATCGGATCCCACATGGCCAGGTTCATGGAATCCAGGTTGCCGTTGTCGATGACGGCGCGGTGGGTGTCGAAGTGGACACCGTCACCTCCGGAACAGACGTACAGGTAGCCGCCCTCGCGCCAGATGAGCTTGTAGCGCTGCGACTCCGGACCGTTCGGATCGATGAAGACGCACGGGTCGTGGCGCTGCGCGCCGCCGGCCCAGCCCGTCTGCAGGTTCTCCCACACCGGCTGGTGCTCCACCCGGAACGCGGGTTCGTCGAAGACCAGCGAGCCGAACTCGTCGGCCGAATCGTGCGACCGGGCGCCCGACCAGCTGGTATAGCGCATGTACGCATCGGCGCTCTCGCTGGGCACGTTGTGACCCACGTTGAGCCCCCACGCGGAACCCGTCCGGCCTTCGGCAGTTCCGAACACCGCCAGCGGCAGCCTGATCGTCACCGACCAGCCGTCGTCGGACCGGTGCGCCCTGGCCTGCCACTGCGTCGCCCAGCCGTCGGGCAGGGCGTCCGCCGCGTCGCCGCCGTACTCCTGTTGGGTTTCACCCCTTCCGTCGATCCGCAGAACCGCATAGCGCCCGCGCGTGCACCCGGGATCGACGAAGATCTCCAGGTGCTCGCGGCGCTCCCAGCCATCGCCATTTCGCGGCTCGAGCGGGCGCTTTCCAGGGCAGTCCACGCCGAGGTACACCGCCTCGTCGTCATACAGGCACCGCACCGTCGTGCCGAACTCGGCCAGCTCGTCCGAGCCGCTCTTCACGAAGTTCCTCGACGCCGGCGCCGCCTTCCAGTCGGCGCTGTCCAGCGTGCCCTCCATCGACACCGGCGCCCCGGCCCGGGTCGCGTCGAGCAGGCGGTCGCAATCCGGCTGCGTCCTGCGGATATGCACCATGCCCCTGCCCGGATCGTCCAGCATCTCTGGATCGAGCGGCGCCCCTTCGAAGTGTTCGCCGTCCGCGCTCTCGGCCAGCCCGATGAGGCAGCGGCGCTTCCTGTCGTAGAAGCAGTAGTAGAGCCGCACCCTGCCGAGATGCTCGTCCCACACGACGGTGCCGTATTGAATCTTCCCCAGGCCATGCAGGCCCGGCGGCAACCCGATGACACGGCCGATCCTGTTCGCTTCGGCCATGCACTTCAGGCAGGTGTCCTGCTCGGCGATCAGGCGCGGATCCACCATCAGCTGACGGCGGCCGGTGATGTCCAATGGGTTCATCCTGTAACCTTCGATCAGGGCGCTCGATCAGGGCGCTGGTTCAGGCGGCGACTCATCGTAATCACCTTCCATGCCGGCATCAGGTTGACGCCGCAATTCAATTCAGTCGCCATGGCGACTAAGCTTGGTTTGGCTCATCACACAGGAAACTGCCATGAACGGTAATGCCATCCGAATCGCAATCGCCGTGGCCGTTGCCGGCCTCCACTGTCTTGTCCCGGCCATGACCCGGGCGGATGAAGCATCGGAGGCCGCGAAGAGCGGAGAGAAAATCATCCTTCCGCACGGGTGGCGCGGAATGATTCAGCTGCAAGACCTGGAGCTGGCCAGGGCGTGGCCCAGCATACGGCAGCTTCCCTTCAACGGCCTGATCTTTCGCACGGCGAACTGGCGTCAGATCATGCGTCCCGAGGTGATGGCCTGGGAAAGCTGGCAGCAGGAGCTGGACGAGCTGACGAGCGTGGAGTACGGGCACTTCACCGATAACTTTCTCTGGCTGGGGTTCTCGCTCAACCAACCCGGCACCACGGTGGACTGGTTCGACGACTGGGAAGCGGTCAGGAGGAATCTGAAGAACATGGCCAGGGTCGCCAAGCTGGCCGGCATGAAGGGATTCGTGTGGGACCCGGAAGGCTATACCGCCACACCGCACTTCGCGTATCCGGATGGCGGCGAAAACAGTGGCCGAACACGGGCCGAGTACGAAGCGCGGGTGCGCCGGCTGGGCGAGCAGATCATGAGCGATATTCGCGAGATCTACCCGGACATCACGATCATGACGCTCTTCGGCTACTCCACGGGCGATGATCCGTCGCTGAACCTGCTGCCGTCGTTCCTGGACGGCCTGCTTGCGGCATCGGATCCCCGGTTCGTGCTGATCGACGGCCAGGAAGGGACGTACTACACCAGGGACAAGGTCGTTTTCGCCAACTGGTATGGCCGGATGCGCGGTGCGAAGGGGATGGCCTTCAAGCTGTGCAATGAGAAGGATCGATGGGCGAAGCAGGGACAGGCGGGATTCGGCCTCTTCGTGACTTCAGAGAGGAACGGTGCGTGGCAGTCGCGGCCGGACCTGCTTGATATGAACTATTTCAGTCCTGCCGAATTCAAGCGCGCCCTGGTGAACGCAGCCAATCAGAGCGACCGGTACGTCTGGCTCTACACCGAAGCCGCAGGCTGGCTGGACAATCAGTCCGACTGGTACCCGTACAGGATGGCGCGCGTGTACCTGGACATCGTGTCCGACGTTTCGGGCGTGCCTTACAAGCCGACGGCCGAGGCGCTGGCCGCCATGCAGGAGAAGGCGGACGGCATCGTTCCGCGGCGGCTGGACATCGCCCGCCTGCCGAAAGGCGTGAAACCGCCGACGGTCGACGGCGATCTGTCAGACAACGCATGGACCGGGGCCGTGCACATCCCGTCTTTCGTTCGCAGCCGGACCACTGCCCCGCTGCCGGAGACAGGCGTCCGCACGGAGGCGTGGGTGACTTTCGATTCCGATCACCTGTACGTGGCGTACCGTTGCCATGAACCGGACATGCCGTCCATCGTCATCGAGGGCGGCCCGAAGCGCGACAGCGACATCTATCGTGGCGACAACGTGGAATTGTGGCTGACCCCCGGCCCCGATCTTCGCCCCTACTACCAGCTGATCATCAACCCAGACAACGTCGTCTACGACGGCCGCAACGGCAGCTCGGAGGAATTCGACGGCGCCTGGCGCAGCGCCGTGCGCAAAGGGAACAAGTCCTGGCAGGTCGAGCTGTCCGTTCCGTGGTCCGACCTGAAGATCGAGGCGCCAGAACCCGGAACCACACTGCGGGCCAATCTCAACCGGCTGCGCCGCGGCCGTCCCGAGGAGGTCCGTCGCTGGCATGCGATGGGCTACGACGGCATCAGGTCCGAAGTCAGTTCCTGGTCGCAGTATGATCGGTTGTTTACTGAGGTCGCTAACTTGGGCTACTGGACATTCAAATAGTCCTGCCAAGTGAAAACTGTTCCGACGAACCGGTGCGCGTCAGAAGAACTTGCGGCCTCGGAGAGTCGTTCAACAGTGGCCAGCGGCCCGCGGTGAACGGCTCGATCGCCTTGCCTTCCCGATCGAGGATCCCCACGCGCAGGCGCCCCTCGAGGCAATTGACATTGACGAACAAGTACCGCCCGGAGAACTTCTGCCTTTCTCCGGTGGCCGGCTCGCCAACGAGATCGCACCCGGCGGGGAATATGATCTCCGCGATCACGAGTGCGCAGTCGAGTTCTCACCGTTGCAGCCGATGGTGCTTCGAGTCGAACCGTCCGTCGACGGCTCTACGGGGACGCACCGTTGAAGACCTGTTGCTCGGTCTTCGGCGTTCGGTAGCTTGTCCATGCCTGCGTCCTGGCCTGACGTAAATGGAGCCCATGGCATGAACAACGTCCCCATGACCCTGCCCGAACTGATGCTCGCCGAGCACGACACCCCGTTCGGTCACTCGTCGACCTTCCTCGAGCTGGACGACGGTCGCATCCTGCACTGGGCCGGCCATCAGCGCACGCACTCGGACGACGGCGGCCTGACCTGGTCGCCGCCCGAGCCGGTGAACGACGCCGAGGGGCGTCCGGTCGGCGGCGCCGAGACGTCGCTGGTCAGGCTCTCCGAGCCCGGAGCCGTCGGTCTTGCGGCGCGGATCACCGGCGAGCAGGGCGAACGGGGCGACGCGACCTGGCCGCTGCCGCCGCGCGACCTGTACATGATGTTCTGGCGCAGCGACGATGGCGGCCATACCTGGAAACCGCCGGTGCGCATCAGCGCGCCGGGCACGGCCACCGCCGGCTACCAGGACACGTTCCTGCGCACCCGTTCGGGGCGCATCGTGCTTCCGGTGTTTCACACGCTGGGTCAGAAGAGCAGCCTGAACGACGGGACGAGGCCGATCTGCGGAAAGCTCCTCGATAACCAGTTCGTGCCCGTGGGCGCCCACGATTTCGACCCGAAATATTCGTGCGTCTACGTGCTCTACTCCGACGACGAAGGCCGCACGTGGCAGCGCAATGCAGACGGCGAGCTGCTCATCCTCATGGACTGGAGCGCCCTGTACAGCTACTGCAACGAGTGCTCGGTCGCCGAGGTGAGCTCCGGCCGACTGCTGCTGATGATGCGCAACGGCCTGGGAAGGCTCTTCCAGGCCTGGTCGAACGACAACGGGCAGACCTGGACGCGCCCGCAGGCCACGGTGCTGGCGGCGTCGACCGGGCCCCCCCAGATCCGCACGCTGCCGAACGGTCACCTGCTTTGTGTGTGGTCGCAGGAGAGCGAGCAGGAGATCCAGCGGGGCTACGCGCGCACGCGCCTCTCATCGGCCATCAGTCGCAACGGCGGCAGCGTCTGGGAGTTCTTCCAGAACGTGCACTCGCTGCACGAGACGACGCGCGTGGAGCCGGGCCCCATTCGGCCCGTGCGCCCGGCCGAGACGTACCTGCCCGCCGGCCAGCCCGCGACCGAGCGCCCGGCCGAGCACATCGTCGGCGTCGACGAGCACACGCGCTGGTGCTACCCGTCGGTGCTCGTGATGAAGGACCGCGTGATCATCGCCCACACCTACAGCCGCTTCGACCCGCATCCGACGCGGGCCGAGCTTGTGAGGCACGGCGTCGGCGAGAACAATCAGAAGCTGAAGGTGCTGCCCCTCGCGTGGTTCTACGGCGGCCGGGAGCCGGCGGACAATCCGTATCTGCAGGAAGCGTACCAGCCGGCGAAACCTTGATGGCTCGTGCGCTTCTTGGCACGCCGTCACCCATCCGTAGAATGAATCGATCGTAGAGCGCGGTCCGACTTCCGACGAATTCTCCGCAACCCGCGCGTTGGCCGTGGGCATTCCGCTGCTGGTGCTGGCGGCGGTCACGGTGCACTTCACGGACGTCTACCGCGCGGCGCCGTCCGGCGACCTCTCGATCCTGCACCACGCGATCAGCTACGCGCCCCCGACCTCTTCGCCGCTCGGGGTGCCTTCGTCGCTGGTGTACGGCCTGTTCGTGCCCGTCCTGCTGCTCTGCGCGTCGATGCCCGTGCTGCGGCGGCGATGGCACGTCACCCGCGGCGAGCTGATCGTCGTGTTCTGCATGCTCTTCCTGGCGGTGCCCGTTCTGGGCAGCGGATTCTGGCACCAGTTCCCCGGAGCGCTCGTCGAGTACACGCGCACGCAGCGGCTCGAGCACACGATGTCCATCTCGCCGCGACTCTGGCCGAACCGCGGCAATCTGCTCACCGGCGCCGGGATCGAGGACGAGCCGGTCGCCTGGGCGCGGTGGACGATGCCGGACGGCGCGGTGATCGTGGACTGTCCTGACGGTCCGGGACGATGCGCCCGGATCGTTCATGATTCGGCCCGGCAGAAATCCGTTCTGACCCTCGAGCTGGACCGCGGCTCGTCCCCGCGCTTCGTGCGGCCGGCGGTGCGCTACGCCCTTTGCGCGCGGCTCCGGCTGGACGATCCCGGCGCCTTCGCCGAAGCCAGGCTGACGGCGGGAACCGACGCCCGGATGCTGGACGTCGCCTACCTGACCGACCACGCACGACCGAAGCTGCTCGCGCCGGATCGCTTTCACTTCGTGGGGCGCATCAACTATCAGGTGCCGCGCGAGCTGGGTGATCGCTTCCTCGTCCAGCTTCGGTTCGGCGGCCGGGGCACGCTCTACGCGCGCGACTTCAGGATCGTCGAGACGGAGCAGGTGTTCCGGCTCTTCGAGGGATACGTCGAAGCGGACGCCGGCACCTTCGCGGCCATGGATGCGGCCGACCGCGCGGAGGTCCTGAGCCGACCGGAGGGATGGAGCAAGTGGCTGCACTTCATGATCGGGCGCGTGCCCTGGGCGCACTGGGCGCGGCCGCTGGCGGCCTGGAGCCTGCTGGTGGTGGGCACCTTTCTCGCCATGTACTGCCTGGTGGCGATTTTCTACCGGCACTGGGAACGCGGCGAACGGCTGACCTTTCCGCTGCAGACCTTTCTGCTCGACCTGACGAGCGGGGACGACCAGGGCCGCCTTCAAGTCCTGCGGTCGCGGCCGTTCTGGATCGGACTGGGCGCCAGCGCGCTCTACCTGAGCCTGATCCACATGAACGCGCGCTACCCGGACATCCCGGCGTTTCAGCTGAAGCTGTCGCTGCCCGATCTCGTGCCGGCGGGCCCGTTGAAGGACGCGGCGCAGAGCGCCCACCGGTCGCTGCAGATCGACATCCGACCCGCGGCCGTCGCCGTGGCCTTCCTGATGAGCCTCGAGATGTCCCTGAGCCTGGTCGCCTTCTTCGCGATCGCGGTCGTCTACAAGCTCGTCGGATACATGACCCCCCTGCAGACGGTGCGCCTGGCGTACGTCGCTCCCCGATTTCCCTTCGATCTCCCGCTGATGGTCGGCGGCCTGCTGTTCATGGCGGTGTTCTGCGTGGCGTCGGCGCGCAAGCACCTGGCCGCCGTGGTTCGGCGCGTCCTGGCCCGACCCGACGCCGACGCCGACGAGGGCGAGGCGATGAGCTACCGGTGGGCGACGGGGGGCGTGGTGATCGCATTCGCGATGATCGCGTGCTTCGCGGTCGTGGCCGGGATCAACCCGGTGTTCGTCACGCTGTACGTGTTCGTCTTCCTGATGCTGGCCCTGTCGGCGGCCCGCATCCGCGCCGAGACCGGCCTGCCTCACCTGGCCCTCCTGCCCCTGCACCCGCACCTGATGCTGGTCGCCCTCGGCGGCGCGATGGTCCTCGGCTTCCGCCAGGTCAGCCTCGTGGGCCAGGCGTCGTTTCTCTACCTCGGCTCGTTCCTGATGACGGCGCCGATCCTGGCCGAGTCGATCGCGGCCGCGGAGCGCGCCGAGGTGCCGCTGCGCAAGCTGACCCGATGCCTGTTCGCGGCGCTGGCGATCGCGCTGGTCGTGGGCGGCGTGATCTATCTTTCGTGGGCCTACGCGGTCGGCTCGTCGAACATGCACACGGCCGTGAGCAACACCCACTGGCAGTACCGATCGACCATGTACGTGCACGAGCGCTCAGACGAGCTCATCGGCCAGCACTTTCGCGACCATCCCGACGAGCCGCGCATCCTGACGCCGCAGAAGCGGCGCGAGATCGCGCCGACTCCGCTTTCGGTCTGGGGCATCGCGGGCCTCTCGTTCATCGTGACGGCGCTGCTGGCGCTGGCGCGCGTGATCTGGCTCGGCTTTCCGCTGCATCCGCTCGGTTTCGCCCTGGCGTTCACGCCCGCGATGAACGCCCTCTGGTCCAGCATCGCCGTCGGCCACCTCGTCAAGCGCCTCGGTCTGAGATATGGAGGCGTTCAGCTGAGCCGCGCGGTTCTGAGACCGTTCTTCGTCGGCCTCTTCGTCGGTGACATGATGACGGCGGCCGCGTGGCGCGGCCTGGAAGCGCTCTATCCATGAACGCGGTGAGAGGCGCCATCCTGATGCTGGTCGCGATCGCCGTGGCGGTTCTGCTGCTCGCGTGGTTCCAGTCCGCGGCGCCCATCCCCGAGGCCGCGCCGCGCGTCGCGCTATCCGGGCGCGTCGCGTTCGACGAGCTGTTCGACGGTATCACGCCGGAGCGAATCCGCCGGACGCACGACCACATCGTCGCGGTGCCGTCGCGCCTGGCGGGACTGGAGGGCGACCTCGAAGCGTCGCGCTACGTCGAGCAGCAGTTGCGTGAGCTCGACCTCGAAGTACACATCCAGCATTTTCCCGTCACGGTGCCGGTGACGACGTGGTGCCGGCTGACGATCGTGGAGGAGACCCACGTCGCCGGGGACGCCCCACCAATCACCCTGCACCCGTTCTGGCCGAACCACGTCCGGACCTGCACGACGCCACCCGAGGGCCTGGTCGGCAAGGTCATCGACGTCGGCACGGGAAGCCTGGAGGAGCTCAACGGCAAGGACGTGAAGGAACGCATCGTGCTCGCCGACATGGCCGCCGGCTATCAATGGCTCGACGCCGCCAAGCTCGGCGCGGCCGCCATCCTCTTTCGTCCCACGGACGAAGCCGCGCATTACGCCGCAAAGGTCCTCCAGTTCCCCGGCAACATCCCGCGCTTCCTTGTCACCGGCCCGGTCGATCGGCTCGTCGGCCGAACCGTGCGCATCGAGGCCCGCGTGGACTGGGAGGTGCGCCAGGCGCGAAACGTCGTCGGGGTGCTCCGACCGCAGACGCCGAGCCGCGAAGCGCTCTACCTGTTGAGCTACACCGACTCGTGGTCGGTCGTGCCCGACCTGGCCCCCGGAAGCTACGAGGCCTGCTCGGCGACGGCGCTGGTCGAGACGGCCCGCGCCCTGGCCGGCCAGCGCGAAGGGCTGGCGCGCACCGTCATCTTCGTCGCCGGCTCCGGCCGGTCCCTGGGCATCGTGGGGCCGCGCCGGCTGCACGACGCGGTCGGACTGCGCGGCGCGTTCGCGGCCAACTACGCGCTGATCGAGCAGCGGGTGCGCCGGGCCGAGACGGAGCTCTACGCGATGCGCAGCGCTGTCGAGGCGCTCGGGCAGGTTGACTACTGGGGGCTGAACCGGTCGGACGAACCTCGCCTCTGGCGGCGCTTCGGTCGCCGCGCGAAGGAAGCCTGCACCTCGATCGCGCACGACCTGATCGATCGCTACGTTTCCACCGCGGCCGACCGGGCCGCCGCGGCGAAGCTGGCATGGGAGCAGGCGGGGCGCCCCGAGAAGGGCCCAACCATGGTGGCGCAGCTTCAAGCCGCCCGCGTGGTTCGCCGAGCGCAGCAGGCCACGGGGGCGGATGCCGTCGCGCTCAAGGAGCACTTCAAGGACGTGCTCGAGGCCTCGGGCTGCCGCGCCCGGATGAGCACGGCGCTGGAGGACGCGCTCGGAGCCGTCGAGGACGAGCTGCGCGTCGAACAGGACACGCTTCGGCTCGCCGACCTGCTGCGCCCGTTCGAGAAGACCTACTTCGTTATGCTCGCGCCTTCGACGCACGGTCGCCGAATGCGCTACGAGGCTTCCCCTGAGCTGGGACGCCATCTCGAACGAGCGCGCGACGCCGTCGTATCGAAATGGATCGAATGGCGTCCAGGTGAATCCAGTGCCGGCGCGCCTCATCCGAGCCACCACCTGATCGACGCGGTCTCGACCACGGGTGCCTGGTCGACCGACGTGCGGAACCGCGCATTTCCCGTCCAGAAGATCGGCCGCAACGAGCAGACCCATTTCTTCTACCAGTACGCACACGCGCTGCACGCTCCGGTCGTCCTCGCGGGCATCGATCTGCCCGAGTCGTACCACACCCCGCTCGACACGCAGGTCAGCTTCGAGGATCTCGCGGCCCAGGCGCAGATGATCGCAGGCCTCTCGGCGCAGATCGCCGCCGGCGACCAATCGATCCAGGTCGCCGGCCAGACGGCGTGGACCCAGAGAAAGTGGTTCTCCGATTTCGGCGGCAGCGTCGTCACGCTGGGCGGCGCCAACGCGATTCTGCCCACCCGGCGCGCGGCCGACACGCTGGTCGTCGTCCGGGGGCAGTACGGCCGCCACGTGCACATGCACCGCTCGCGCGACGGGACGTTCCGCTTCCCGGCCGTCGAGCGGGGCCCGGACACGCTCATCGCCGACGCGTACCGGATCGAGGATCGAACGGGACAGATCGTCGCCGCCCGTGACATGGGTCTCGAAGGCGCGCGCTTTCCACACACGGTCAGCGAGGCCCGCCACTACGCCGAACCGCAGACGCGGGTCACGCTGCTGCTGACCCGCATGGCGCCGACCGACGTCTTCCGGCTGATCGGGCCGGACGACCAACCCGTGACGCTCGAGGTTCTCGACGCCGATTTCCACGGCCCCATGAACGTCTTCTCCGTGGCGCACGAATGGGAGCATGGCGCGACTGTATTCGGGCCGCCCGGATCGCGTTTCTACCTTCGGCTCAAGGGCTATCCACATTACCGCAGCTACACGAACGAGAGCACCTACCGGTTCGACGCCCAGGGCCTGCTCGCCGGCCGTGGCATCATGATGGGGCGCTGGGGAGCCCCAGGCGCGGATCAGGAAGCCGCCGAACCGCGAGAGACGCCTGGTCCCGCGCGCGGCTACGTCAGCGGTCTTCAGGATCGCATCCTCTTCCAGGAAGCCGACCTCGCGATCAGCCTGGCGCAGATCAACCGCGATCACCTGAGACGGCAGGAAGCGCACGGGCTGGCCGACGCCGTGAGCCTGTCGCTGGCCGACCAGGCCGACGACCTTATCGAGTCCGCGCAGGCATCGCTGAGCCGAAAGCAATACACGAAGGCGTACCGGGACCTCATGCGTTCGACGTCGCTGTCGCTGCGGACCTATCCCCATGCGCGTCACGCCGTCGCCGACGCGCTCGGCGGCATCCTGCTTTACATGTGCCTGCTCGTGCCGTTCTCCCTGTTCGCCGAGCGCCTGCTCATCGGCGCGGGCGACGTCCGCGCCCGGATCGCGGGCACCTTCGGGATCTTTCTCGCGGCGTTCCTGGCCGTCCGGCTCGCGCACCCCGCGTACGAGCTTCTTTCCTCGCCCCTGATCGTGCTCGTCGGCTTCGTCATCTTCATGCTGTGCCTGCTGATCCTCCTGTTCATCTCGGGGCGGTTCGCCGAGCGCGTCGCCACCCTGCGCCGGGCTCGCGCGGGGGCCACCGAGAGTGAAGTCGACATCTCGCGCACGGCGGCGGCCGCCGCGGCGTTCAGCCTCGGCTTCAACAACATGCGCAAGGGCAAGGTCCGGACGGCCTTCACCGTCGCGACGCTGATCGTGGTCAGCTTCTGCCTGATCTGCTTCACGGCGTCGCACCCCCGGCTGATGCGCCGGGACCTGGTGATCGGACCGGCACCGGCGGACGGCATCGTGCTGCGGTTCGACCGCCAACGGGCAGGACACCCCGGCTCCGTCCGAACGCGCTACGGCGATCGCGCGCGCATCCTCGCCCGCCGGTCGATGTCGCTGACCTGGTCGGCCACCTACGTGCCGCCCAGCAGCGGCCCGCGCCACACGTGGCTGATCGGGGCGCTCTGGGTGCAGGCGGACGAGGCGGAGCTGACCGGCATCGACCGGCTGCTGCTGCCCGGTGGCCAATGGTTCGAGCGCGACGACGAGGCGGTCTGCTACATCTCGGACGTCACCGCGGGCACGCTCGGCATCGATCCATCCCGTCTTGCTCGCGGTGAGCAGATCGAGATTCTGCTGTCGGGCTGGCCGATCCGCGTCGCGGGAATCTTCGATGCATCGGCTCTCGATGCGTGGCTCGATCTCGACCACGAGTCGAACCTGCCGGAAACCGAGAGCCGGTTCACGCTCCGGCACCGCCAGCTCGAGAAAGCCCGTCGCGCGGCCGGTCGCCCCGGCGGTGGCCGAACGTCGGCATCGCTGACCTCCGGCTCGCAAATGATCATCCTGCCGCTGAACACGGCCGAAGAGCCGCTGTGCACCTCGTTCGCGCTTCTGTTCGACGACCTGCCCCACGGCGAAGCGCACCGGATCATCACCGACTTCATGGACACGTCGGTGACGTTCGTCGGCTACGCCCTGGACGGCCTCGCGTTCTTCGGCGGCAAGTTCCGCGACGCCGGCCTGGAGACGCTCGTCGATGTCGTCGTGCCCCTCTGCATCGCGGCCATCATCGTCTTCAACACGATGCTCGGCAGCGTCTACGAGCGGCGGCAGGAGATCTCGGTCTACTCCGCGGTCGGCCTGTCGCCCCGCCACGTGTTCTTCCTCTTCCTCGCCGAGAGCCTGGTGTACGCGGTCGTCGGCGTAGTGGGCGGGTATCTCGTCGCGCTGGCCCTGCAATGGGCCGGACATGCCAGCGGCAGCAGCCTCGGTCTGCAGATCAACTACTCGAGCCGCAGCGCCGTTTACGTCGCGGTGACGCTGATGGCCGCGGTGATCGTGTCGAGCCTGCTGCCGGCGCGCCGCGCGGCTCGAATTGCCTCACCGTCAGAGGGCGCGTCCTGGACGGTGCCGGAGCCGGTGGGGCCGGGCATGCTCGAGTTCGACCTTCCCTTCACGTTCGTCGGCCGGGACGTCCTCGCGGTCGTGCCCTTTCTCACGGGCTGGTTCGACGCCCGTGGCGAGGACGCATCGGGAGAGTTCTCCGCGTCACCGCCGCGCGTCGAGGTCGTTCACGAATCGACGCGCGACGCGCCGCTCTTCATCGTCGAATCGACCGCCTGGTTGCGCCCGTACGATCTCGGCGTGAGCCAGCGCGTCCGAGTATCGATCAAGCCCACCGACGATCAGGAAGCGGGACCCTTTCACACGGTTTCGGTGCGCGTCGATCGCCTGGGCGGCGACGAGACGTCCTGGCGCCGCACGAACGTGCGCTTCGTGGGGCTGCTTCGCCGGCACCTGCTGGCGTGGCGCGCGCTGCCCGGAGGACGTAGGGCAACGCTGCTCGAGCAGGGGCGCAAGATGCTGGGGATCCCGCTCCTACGGACGGCTCAGGGGTGGTCGCAACGATGACGCGAGGACCCAACGGTACCTCGGGATCACCAGGCGGACAGTGGTCGCCCGGCTGTCGATGGCATATCTCACACTCTGACGGCGAACGACATTCAGCGACGACTTTGAGACAGTCAAACAATCCCAAAACGACGCGATACAGTTCAAGAGATTCAAGCTGCTGCAATCCCCCTCTGCTCGAACTGGGTCGCAACGCTACCGTCGGACCAGAGGCCGCCATGCCTGAAAACGTCGACGTCAAGGTGACGTACCAGGCCAAGTGGATGTGGGACATGACGCTCTCCCTGCTCGATCTCGAGATTCAGTTCGTCGATCCCGACACCGGCGGCATCCTTGCGGAGGGTCGATCCTATCGGCCTTCACTACAACGCAAGAAGCCCGCGTTTATGGCAAGAGAGGTGCTCTCGCGGATGTTGTCGGATCCAGGTCGCGGTGACCCATGAGACATTCTTGAACGCGCAGGGTGGGCGGCTATCTTCGGAATACCAACATGCTGCGACCACTACTCGTCTGGCGATTGGCCTTCCACGGACTGGACCGATCGCATCATGACGCTGCGGATGTCATCAGGAAGGCTGGACCAAGCCGTGACGAGTCGCCTCAGGTCGCAGTCAGACGTGGTGACGGACCCACAGAGCGGACAGCGTGCTTCGCCAGAGATATCAACACTTGCGTTCCGTACTGCGGAGTCTTCTAAACCGCAGGTTTGTTCGAGGCTGGAACATGCGATGTTCCTGATGACCATCCGTGGCCAGATCGATGCTCCGGGATTCACGAACTCGAATCAGCCGAATCCTTGAACTCACGCTGTGCCTGGATCATCGCGACAATGCCAGCCTTGATGGCCGGTGAGAGCGTCGGCCACGCGGCGACAACGCCGATCAGATCCGGATCCTCGAACTTCGGCGCGGTCGCGCACGGCTCACGGACCCCTGTGTGTGGAGGTTGAGAGGGGCAATCTCCGTCGATTGTGCTGCGCATATGCTGCGCGGCACGAGTAGGGCTTTCGTAAGTGTTCTTGTTTTCAGGGGTTTGGAGAGTCGAGCCACTTGCCAACTGCGCCGTCCGAGGCAACGCGACACCACCTGAAGGAAGCCGCCCGCGGACCTCGCCTCGCGTGGGAGGTGCTTCGCGGATACATGGTCAACTCGCTGTTCGTCTCCATCATGACCGCGATCGGCGTCAGCGTCCTTGGGTCCACGACCGCGTACGTTCTCGCCCGGCATCGCTTCATGGGAAGGCGGGCCGTTTTCCTCGTGTTCCTGGCCACGATGATGTTTCCTGGGGTGCTGACTCTGGTCCCCAGCTTCCTTCTGGTCAAGAACCTCGGACTCCTGAACACGTACTGGGCCATGATCCTGCCCTATGTCGCCGGAGGACAGGCATTCGCCATCTTCGTGTTCCGCAGCTTCTTCGCGGGCATTCCGGAGGAGCTGTTCGAAAGCGCGCGCATAGAAGGCGCAGGGCACCTGGAACTGTATCTCAACATTGTCCTGCCCCTGTCCAAGCCCGCGTTCTACGTGGTCATCATCATGACCATCATCGGCACGTGGAACAATTTCCTGTGGCCCTTCATCACGAACACCGACGGAACGCACCACGTCATCGCCTCCGGCCTCTACGTGATGGCCAATTCTCAGCACGCCGCCAATGTCAGCACCATGTACGCCGCCTACGCGATCAGCAGCATCCCGCTGCTCATCCTGTTCGTCTACGCAACGCGGCCTTTCCTCGACGGCCTGACCACGGGAGCACTGAAGGCTTGAACCGGAGGATGCACGGACCACCGTGCACGCCCGTGGATTGCGCGCGGCTCTTCAATGTTGGCGAACACGGTCGTGATTTATTCCGGATCGGCACAGGAGGTGCCGCCACCGTCAACGGCCTTTCGATGGTCGATGACTTCGTCTCTCTCAATATTGCGCATGTTCCAGCAACTAGCCTGCGATTCTGCCCTTCACCTCCATGTTCAAGGGAAGCGGCAACAGCTACGCCTGCAACTCGAATTGGTACAGCGGTCCGGATCACCGGCTTGTACGACCCCCCCCGGCGACTACAGCCTCAATAAAAAACGGCACATGGTCGATCCGGACGACTGAGCAGGCGCTTGCCGTTTGATCATCGCTGCGGCTGATCGGAGGGGCCGCGAAATCGCTTCTTGAAATCGAAATCCATGTGTGCCCGCAGGTAGTAGGGCTTGGCGTACTGGCCGAGCGGCTCCTGCCACTGCCCCCACGCCTGGAGGTTGCCCTGGCGCGCGCCGACGCCGAAGAGGAGCATCTCCGTGCTGCGATGCGTATCGTCCTCGTAGCCGTACAGCACGTTATAGGCCGCGGTGCCCAGACCGTCAGCGCAAAGCACGCTCAAGCTCATATCGGTTAAAGGGCCCGACAGGAACACGCGATTGAATCCGAGCATCGGGCTCTCTTCCCCGGGCGTGACCAGTCGGTCGTCGCGCACTTCGCTGACCTCCAGGGCGCCGCCGATGATCGTGTTGCCCAGCAGCAGCGAAAAGCTGGCGTACTTGGCGACCATCTCGGTGCCTGCGCAGCCGATCACCTCCTGGAAGTCAGAATTGACTTCCAGGTAACTGTTGGGTGACCGGCATCGAACCAGGATGGTGCCCGGGCCGGCGCCTTCCACGTCGACGAAGCCGAAGCTGCGGATGTGCACGTCCCCGCCGCGGCAGTCGACGAACGTGCTGTCGCGCACGTGCTCCGTGGGCACGAAGTCCCAGCGCGCGCAGTCGATTGCCTCGGAGTCCTTGACCAGGTTGTAGGCGCTGTTCAGGGTGAAAAGAAAGCCGTCGCCGCTGGCGTGCTCGCCCCGCCACTCGCGCGAGTCCATGGCCTCCAGGAATCCGCAATTCTCGGCCCGGCTGCGGTAGATCTTGTTGTCGCTGGCGTGCCACCCGACGAAGGCGATCCCGGGATTGTTGTAGACGAAGCAGTCCCGGA
>NYZC01000354.1 GCA_002686995.1 Phycisphaeraceae bacterium
CGGCGCGTTCTCCGTCACCTTCACCTCGGACACCGCCGGCCAGGTCACCGGCCATGCATTCGCGTCGGTGCTCGTCGACGGGCTGACACTCAGTCGCGAGACCGACGGCCAGGGCGGCAACGGCGACGACGTGGTCAAGACCTTCGTCGACGTGAAGATCACGATCGACCCCGACGGCAACCTGCAGGTCAGCGAGAATCACACGTTTACGGCCGTCGTTTGGGTGGACGACGGCACGGGCAGCAACGCCGACGGACAAATGGGCAGTTTCGACCGTGTCGGCGCGGGCACCGACGTCGTCATCGACCTCGCCGGGAGCGGCGGCGCCGTCCCCGATCCTGTCGGCCCGGCGATCGGGCAGACCGACGCCAGCGGCGCGTTCTCCGTCACGTTCACCTCGGGCACCGCCGGGCAGGTCACCGGTCATGCGTCGACGTCCGTGCTGACCGGCGGGCTCACCCTCGACCGCGAGACCGACGGACTGGGCGGCAACAGCGATGACGCCGTCGTGACGTTCGCAGGATCGCTGGCGTCCGTCGACATCGAAAAGGCGATCAACGCCGTCGATCCGGCCAGCCCCACGTTCGTCGAGGATGCCGACGTTCCGACCGGACCGGTGCTTGAGATCGGCAGCGCGGTGACCTGGACCTACCTCGTTTCCAACACCGGCAACGCCGCGCTCGAAGTGACCAGCATCGTGGACGACGCAGGCACGGCGGGCGTCGGCGGCGACGATTTCACGCCCGCCCCGGTGCTCGCCGGCGGATTCAACACCGGCGACACGAACACGGACGGCCTGCTCGACACCGACGAAGTGTGGCAATACACGTCCGCCGGGGTCGTGAGCTACGAGGTCGCGCTCGGCCAGTTCGTGAACGTCTCGGCGGTCACGGCCCAGGTGCCGCAGACCAGCGAGACCGTCATGGACGAGGATCTGAACCACCACCTCGGCGTGGATGCCAGGATCACCATCGTCGCCGACGACACCAACGAGGTCGGCGCGCCGCACACGTTCACCGCCGTCGTCTGGTACGACGACGGGACGGGCACCGACGCCGACGGTGAGATGGGCACCCTCGACCGGTTCGGCGCCGGCGCCGACATCGCCATCGACCTCGCTGACGCCCACGGCGCCCTCGCGGCACCGGCGGGGGCGACTTCGGGACAGACTGACGCGAACGGCGAATTCTCCGTCACCTTCACCTCCGATACCGCCGGCCAGGTCACCGGCCACGCTTCCGCGACGCTCGACCTCGGCACGCTCGCCATCACGCGCGAGACGGACGGCCTCGGCGGCAACAGTGGCGATGCGGTCAAGACCTTCGTCGACGCCAGGATCATGATCGACGCCGACGACACCAACGAGGTCGGCGATCCGCACACGTTCACCGCGACCGTCTGGGTGGATGACGGCACGGGCACCGATGCCGATGGTGAGATGGGCACCTTTGACCGCGCGATCTCCGGCGCGGGCGTCAGCATCGTGCTGACCTCGACGAACGGCGCGACGGCGCCGTCCGGCCCCTTCAGCGGCACGACGGATGCGTCGGGGACGTTCGAGCACACGTTCACGTCCGCGGCGGCCGGCCGGGTGACGGGGCACGCGACGACCACCTTGTCGGTGAACGGCTTCGTCCTGCAGCGGCAGACGGACGGCCTCGACGGCAACAGCGACGACGCGATCAAGACCTTCGTCGACGCGAAGATCACGATCGATCCCGACGACACCAACCGTGTCGGCGACCCGCACACGTTCACCGCCGTCGTCTGGATCGACGATGGCACGGGCAGCGACGCCGACAGCGAGATGGGCACCTTCGATCGGGTCGGTCCCGGGACCGACGTCACCGTCGACCTCGCCGCCAGCCAAGGCGCCGTCGCCGTGCCCGCGGGCGCCACCTCGGGCCAGACCGACGCCGGCGGCGCTTTCTCCGTCACCTTCGCCTCCGATACCGCCGGCCAGGTGCGCGGCCACGCGTCGACATCGGTGCAGGTCGGCGGCCTGACGCTCGACCGCGAGACCGACGGCCTCGGCGACAACGGCGACGACGCGATCAAGACCTTCGTCGACGCCAGGATCATTCTCGACGGCGACGACACCAACGAGGTCGGCGACCCGCACACCTTCACCGCCGCCGTCTGGGTCGATGACGGCACGGGCACCGATGCCGACGGTCAGATGGGCACCTTCGATCCGGCCGGCGCGGGCGCCGGCGTCAGCATCGTGCTGACCTCGACGAACGGCGCGACGGCGCCCGCCGGCCCCTTCGTCGGCACGACGAACGCGTCGGGCACGTTCGCGGTCACCTTCACCTCGCCGACGGCCGGCCAGGTGGCGGCCCACGCGACGACCACGGTGTCGATCGGCGGTTTCGTTCTGCAGTTGGAGACGGACGGTCTCGCCGGCAACAGCGACGACGCGGTCAAGACTTTCGTGGACGCGAACATCACGATCGGTCCCGACGCGAACCTCGACATCGGCCAGCCGCACGCCTTCGAAGCCGTCGTGTGGGTGAACGACGGCACGGGCACCGACGCCGACGGCCAGATGGGCGCCTTCGACCTCGCGTCCGGCCAGAACGTGACGATCGACCTCGTCGCGAGCGGCGGCGCCGGCGCGGTGCCATCGGGCCCCCTCAGCGGACTCACCGGCGCGGACGGCGTGTTCGGCGTGACGTTCACGTCCAACGCGCCCGGCGACGTGGCCGGGCATGCGTCGGCATCGATCTCGGTCGGCGGCGTCACGCTCGACCGTGAGACCGACGGCGCCGGCGGAAACGGCGCCGATGCGATGGCCTCGTTCACGGATCCCGCCGCGGTGCTGGCCACCCTCGGCGACTTCGTCTGGGAGGACCTCGACGCAGACGGCGTGCAGGATCCCGGCGAGCCCGGCCTCGAGGGCGTCGGGGTCGATCTTCAGCAGTCCGACGGGACGCCGGTCTCGAGCACGACGACCGATGTCGACGGCCGGTACCGATTCGAGGACCTGGCGGCCGGGGACTACCGCGTGATTTTCACCACGCCGGCGAACTTCATCTTCTCGCCGGCCAGCCAGGCCGTCGAGGCTGCCGACAGCGACGCCGACCCGAACACGGGGCAGACCGACATCGTGAGCCTTTCCGCCGGCCAGACGAACCTGGATGTCGATGCCGGCATGATCCGCCAGGTGCCGCGCGTCCTCGTCGACGTCGAGAAGGCCGTCAACGCGGTCGACCCCGCCAATCCGACGGTCGCGGAGGACGCCGATGCGGCCGGGGGCCCCGCGCTGGCCGCCGGGACGACGGGGATCTGGACCTACCTCGTTTCGAACCCAGGCGATGTGCCGCTGACGATCACGAGCCTCGTCGACGACGCCGGCTCGCCGATCGCGACCGATGACTTCACCCCGGCCCCGGTGCTCGCCGGCGGCTTCAACGCGGGTGATACGAACCAGGACGACGCGCTGGATCCCGGCGAGACCTGGCAGTTCACGTCCGCTGGCGTGTTCGACTACGACGCCGTCGTGGGCACGTATCGCAACGACGTTCAGGTCACGGCGCAAAGCACCTCGCCGGCCGAGACGGTCAGCGACACCGACCCCAACCATCACCGCGCCGTAGACGCCCGGATCAGCATCGGAAACGACGCCACGAACGAGGTCGGGCAGGATCACACCTTCACCGCCGTCGTCTGGATCGACGACGGCACCGGCAACGACGCTGACGGCGAGATGGGCACCTTCGATCGCGTGGGCGCCGGGACGATCGTGAGCCTCTCGCTCGATTCGAGCCTGGGCGCCGCGGCGAGCCCGGCGGGACCGTTCAGCGGAACGACCGACGCGAACGGCGCTTTCGCCGTCACGTTCACTTCGAGCGCGGCGGGGCGGATCGAGGGCAGCGCGTCGACCACGGTCTCCGTCGGCGGCGTGCCGCTGACCCGCGCGACGGACGGCACGGGCGGCAGCAGCGCGTCCGCGGTCAAGACCTTCGTCGACGCGAAGATCATCATCGGGAATGACGGCTCGAAGCAGACCGGCGCGAGCCACACGTTCGCCGCGACCGTCTGGGCGGACGACGGCAGCGGCAGCGACGTCGACGGCGTGATGGGAAGCTTCGACGCGGTCGGCGGCGCGGCCGTCACGATCGACCTGGCGAGCCTGGGCGGCGCTTCGGCGCTGCCCGCCGGCCCGTTCTCGGGCACGACGAACGGGGAAGGACGATTCGAGGCCGCGTTCTCCTCGTCCACGTCCGGCCAGGTCACCGGCCATGCGTCGACCACGCTGGTCGTCGGCGGCGTGTCGCTCGACCGGGAGACCGACGGCGTCGCCCCGAACAGCGGCGACGCGAGGGTGACGTTCACCAGCCCGACGGTGCTGCCGGCCACGGTCGGCGACTTCGTGTGGGAGGATCTCGACCGTGACGGCATCCAGGACGCCGGGGAGCCCGGCGTCGAGGGCGTGACGGTCGATCTGCAGGCTCCGAACGGCACGCCGCTGGGCACGACGACGACCGATGTGAACGGGCTCTTCCAGTTCACGGGGCTGACCCCGGACATCTACCGGATCGTGTTCCGGGCGCCCGATGGTTTCGAGTTCGCGCCGCAAGGCCAGGGCAGCAATCCCGCGCTGGACAGCGACGCCAGCTTCGTGGACGGATCGACGGCGGCGTTCGTCCTTTCGTCCGGCGCGAACGACGTGAACCGGGACGCGGGCCTGGTACGGCCGGTGGTCGATCCGCCCTCGATCGGCGTGGCGCGGGACGGCGTCGACCTGGAATCGAGCGTGTCGATCATCGATCTCGGGGCGACGCGCATCGGCGCGCCGCTCGTGACGACGCTGACGATATCGAATCCCGGCACGGTCCCGGTGACGCTGATCGATCCGGTGGCGGTGCCGGACGGATTCTCGGCCAGGTCCCTCGGACAGCTCACCCTCGACATCGGCGAGACGACGACCTTCGATCTTCAGCTCGACGCGCTGGACGTCGGCTCGTTCAACGGCTCGGTCGTCATCGGAATCGATGACGCGAACGCCGGCCCCTTCACGTTGACGGCGCAGGGCACCGTCATCGAGCCGGAGATCGCCGTGCTGAACGGCAACGACGAGCTGATCTCGGGAACGTCCGAAGTGACGTTCGACCCGACGCTGCTCGGCACCCCGGCGGTGCTGTCGATCACCGTCACCAATCTGGGCGGCGCCGTGCTGGAACTGGATGCGCCCGTCATCCTCGAGGCGGACAGCGGATTCACGGTCGGCGGCCTCGGCGCGACCGAGCTGGATCCGACCGCGTCAACGTCGTTCGACATCACGTCGACCGCCGCGGCGCCCGGCACGTTCAACGCGACGATCTCGCTGGGCAGCGATGACCGCGACGAGGATCCGTTCACCTTCACCGTCTCGAGCGACGTGACGGCCCCGGAGATCCAGGTGTTCCTGAACGGCTCGGAGCTTCTCGACGGCGAGGGCCTGGTCGACTTCGGTCAGACCGACGTCGGCGACCCGGTCACGGTGCCGATTCGGGTCGAGAACGTCGGCACGGCACCGCTGGCACTCGGCGCGCCCCTCGTGCTGCCCACCGGCTTCGCGGCCTCCGACTACGCGGCCACCATCGTCGATCCGGGCGCCGAGGTCGTCATCAGCCTCGAGCTGGCCGCGTCGACGGCCGGCACGTTCGACGGCACGATTTCGCTTTCGAACGGCGACGCCGACGAGAACCCGTTCCAGTTCATGGTCACGGGCGAGGTCGTGGCGCCTGAGATCACCGTGTTCCACGACGGCGCATCGCTCGTCGACGGCGCATCCCAGGTCGACTTCGGCCAGACCGACGTGGGCGTCCCGCTGGTCGAGACGTTCACGGTGCGCAACGTCGGCACCGCGCCGCTCACCCTCGATCCGCTGCTCAACGTCCCTGACGGGTTCGAGGTCTCCGTGCCCGCGCTGGCCGTGCTGGACCCCGGCGCTGAGACCACGTTCGACGTCACGCTGTCCGCCGTCGACGCGGGGGTGCGGCAGGGCGACCTGGAGCTCGGCAGCGACGACGCCGATGAGAGTCCGTTCGACATCGGCCTGACCGGCGAGGTCCTGCCCCCGTTCACCGTCCAGGTCGTGCTCGACACGGACCGCCGCAGCCCCGAGCCCAAGAACTTCAGCTATCTCGACCAGCTCAACGGGACCGAGGTGAAGCTGACCATCGCGGGGCGGCCCGACACGATGGCGACCCTGACGCTGACCCCCGAGGACGACCAGGGGCGCCAGCACCTGATCGCCGTCGACCTGAACAGCGCGGAGCCGGACCGGACGGTGTTCACCGCACGGTCGCGCGACGCGTTCGAGTTCGGATCGGTCAGCGGTGACGGAGCGAAGTTCCTGAACTTCGGCAAGGGCCACATGGTCGGCAACAGCGTGAACATGACCGGACCGGTCGACAAGATCCGGTTGGCGCGGATCGCCGACGGCGCCCACATCGACATCGCGGCGCCGGCCGACGCCGACCTGCGTCTCGACGTCAAGGGACCGGTCGGCACCGAAGGCGGGCCTGAGGGCGTCAACCTGATGTTCGGCGGGACGGTGCGCGTCAACGTCGACGCCTGGCACGGGGGCCAGTGGATGATCGGCGAGGCAAGCAACGTCAAGGTGAAGGCGGGCGACTTCTCGCCGGCCGTCGATATCGCGGCGGGGTTCAGGAAGTTCCAGGTCAACGGCGGCGACTTCGCGTCGCCCGACTTCCGTACCGGGACGGCCGACGGCAACGGCGACGGCGACTTCATGAACGACGGCGACGGTGACGGCGGCAGGATTCGCGTTCGGGCGAACCGCGACGGGCAGGGCGGCGTCCTCGCCATCCCGGGCGGAATCGAGGTCGACGGGGCGCTGCGCGGCGTCGAAGCCCAGCGCATCGCCACGGACCTCGACGCCAGCGGGGAGGTGCGCACGATCAAGTCCAAGGGACGCGATGGTGAAGGCGGCATCGAAGGCACGTTCACGGCGTTGCGGTTCGGGCAGGTCTCCGCCGAGGACGACGCGCAGTTCGACCTGATCGCCACGGCGACGGCGCAGCAGCTGGGCCGGAAGGCCGGGGTCGACACGGTGAAGATTCGCGGGGCCGACTGGACGGGCGGCGGCGTGCAGACGCAGCCGGGCGTCCGCGTGAAGTCGGTGCAGCTTCGGAGCCGGCGCGGCGTCGGCGGCCGGGTGACCGACCTGGTCGCGTTCGAGACCGATCTCGTCGACCGCTTCCAGGTGACGGACATCCTGGCGGACACCACGTTCCGCCGCGACCTGGGCAACGGTCGGGTCGGCAGGGTGATCGGCAGCCGGCTCGACATCGGCGGCGACGTGCTGTCCCGGCTGACCCTGGGCAGCGAGGCCGACGAGGCCGATCTGGCGGCGCTGGCGGCCGGCGCGATAAATCAGATCAGTTTGTCCAACGCCGGGGCCGCGGACGGTATACTATTGATCGTCGGTTTGACCAGTGCGGACTCGGTCCGCACCGGCTGAGGATGGGAACCCGTCGGAGGAAGCTATCGGAGACATGTGAGCGCAGCCAGGAAGGAGCGGGTTATCCTGGGCGAGGCGGCTACCGGGTATTCACTTGGGTAAGGCGCCCCGGAGCAGAGCATCGATGATGGGCGTTCTCAGCCCTTGACAAGTGTGCTACTATTCACGGGACCGTGATGGTGCAGAGTTGGTGGAACTGCTGGAATTGGCGATTTTCAGCGAGGTTTCGATCATTCGATCGGAGGATGTGACGGGTCGATGGGCGGTGCAGATCACTGTTAATAATTTCACGCTCATTTTCTCCGGGATCACCTGACCACCACCATGGAGGCTGGACCACGACACGGCTGATATCGTCCCCGCCCGGGCGGGTCCCTGTCTGGAGATTGCACCGTGCTCGATTCAGTGCTTTCGAACGGTCCGGGCGATTCTGCGCCCACCCGAACAAGCCCCGATCGACCCCGCCGCCGGCGCCGCCGCCTCCTTCGTGATCGGCACCCGGCCGCCGCCATCGAGCCCCTGGAGCCCCGGATCCTGCTCGACGGCAGCAGGGGGCCCATCGTGGCGCCCGACGCGTTCGAACCCAACGACAGCATCTCGACGGCGACCGATCTCGGCAGGCTGGACGCGCTGGTGGTCAGCAACCTCACGACCGATACGCCCACGGACAACGACTACTACCGCGTCACGATGGCGACGACGCACGAGCTTCAGCTCGATCTGCTCTTCGATCACGGCGACGGCAACCTCAATCTCGAGTTCTACGACCAGAACCTGAAGATCCTCGGGGCGTCGTCGTCCCTGACGGACAACGAGCACATCTCCGTGCCGGTCGCGGGCGGGGAAACCTACATCATTCGGGTCTTCGGCTTCTCGCTCGTTGCGAACCCCGACTACCAGCTGTTCATCGGCGGTAACATCGACGAGGACCAGTTCGAGCCCAACGAGACGCGCGAAACCGCGGTGCCCCTGGGCATGCTGGGCTCCCGGGTCGAGAGCGGTCTGACGATCAACCGGCCCGGCGACATCGACTGGTACCGCATCGACGCCGCCGACGATGGGCTGCTGGACATCGACATCTTCTTCGACCACCAGGTCGGGGACCTCGACATGCGGCTGTTCGACGAAACCGGCCGCCTGGTCGCCCAGTCCATCTCCGAGACCGACGACGAGTCCATCGCGATCAACGCGTCGCAGGGCGAGACCTATTTCCTGAGGGTCTTCGGGTTCGCGGCGATCGCCACCAGCGAGAGCTACGACCTGCAGATCAGCGGCCCGGCCACGAATCTCGACCGTTTCGAGCACAACAACCAGGTTGAGGAGGCGACCAACCTCGGCGTCATCGGCAGCCGCGTCGAGGACGGCCTGTCGATTCACGACGCCACGGACGAGGATTTCTTCGAGGTGACCGCGCAGGCGGCGGGCACGCTGACCATCGGCATCGATTTCATCCACGCGCTGGGCGATCTCGATATGGAGGTGTTCGACGCGACGCGTGCCACGATCGGGTCCTCCGCGTCGACCACCGACAACGAGAGCGTCGTGGTGCCGGTCGCCACGGGCGACCACTACTACGTCCGGGTGTTCTCCACGGCCGGCGCCGTGAACGACTACGACCTGAACGTCGTTGGGTCGGCCCCCGCGCCCGATCGCTTCGAGGCCAACAACGACTTCACTTCAGCGACCGACCTCGGACCGCTGACGGGCGTCTTGTCCGAGCCCGATCTGTCGATCCACGCGCCCGATGACGTCGACTTCTTCAGGCAGGTGGCGACGATGGACGGCGTCATCGACGTGCAGGCGCAATTCCTGCACCTGCTCGGCAAACTGAGCCTCTGCGTACTGAACGGGGACTACCACCTGATCGATCAGTCGCTGTCCTTGGACGACAACGAGCAGCTGATCGTGCCGGTGTCGGCCGGAGCCACCTACTACATCATCGTGGACGGGTTCGAGGGATCGATGAGCGCGGACTATGACCTGATCGTCAGACAGGGCCCGCCGATCGCGATTCCGTCGATGCAAGTCAGCCTGGCCGGCGCGCCGATACCCGACGACGGCACGATCGATTTCGGCACGACCGAGCCCGGCCTGCCGCTGGAGGTGACCCTGCTGATCACCAACACGGGGGACGCGGACCTGCTCATGGGGACGCCGCGCGCGCTGGGCAACGGCTTCAGCGCGACCTCGCCGCTCGACGCGGTGGTCGCCCCGGGCGGCACGACGACGATGACCGTCCGGCTCGACGCCCCGATCGTCGGCACGTTCCTCGGCGACGTCATCGTCAACGCCAACGTACCCGATCCCCTGAACTTCACCGTCAACGGCGTCGTGTCCGGTCCCGAGATCGAGCTGGCGGTCGGCGGCGACCGCGTGGAGCCCGGGGTGCCGGTGATGTTCGGCACCACCACCCTCGGCAATCCGACCGAGGTGATCGTCACCGTATCCAACGGAGGTGACCAGCCGCTCGCACTGGTCGACGACTTCGACACGCCCGCCGGGTTCTTCGTCACCGCGCCCTTCGGCGATACGACGCTCGCGCCCGGACAGACGACGACCTTCACGATCAGCCTGATGGGCGACCGCGAACGGACCTACTCCGGCACGTTGCGGTTCCCGAGCAACGATGCGAACGAGAACCCGTTCGAGCTCACCGTGCTGGGCACGGTCAACGGTTCCGCGGACGAGCCGGCGATCCTGGTGTCTTCCGGCAATCGCCTGGTCGCCGACGGTGCCACGGGGATCAACTTCGGCCGCACCCGACTGGGCGATTCTGCCGTGCGACAGTTCACGATCAGGAACGTGGGCCTCCAGCCGCTGACGCTGTCCGATCCGTCGGGACTGCCTGCGGGCTTCACGGCGACGCCCCTTTCCGCCCACACGCTCGGGTTCAACGAGACGGCCACGTTCGACATGACGTTCGACGGGCCCGACGTGAGCATCTACGGCGGCACCGTGACGATCGCGAACAACGACCCGCAGCAGGGCACGTTTCGATTCGACGTCTCGGGCGAGGTGGCCGAGCCGGAGATCGAGGTGCACGAGGACGACAACCTTCTGCTCGACGACGGCAGCGTCGTCGACTTCGGCACGGTGGCCGATCGCTCGACCGTCAGGCGTCCGATCATCGTCACCAACACAGGCACGGGGCCGCTGGTCCTCGGGGCGATCGGCCTTCCCGATGGATTCGAAGCCGTGGGCTTCGGCGCGGGGCACCTCGGCCCCGGCGCTTCGACGACCTTCGACCTGGTATTCCACGGTCAGTCGCCGGGCCTCGTCGGGGGCCAGGTGTCCCTGCCGAACAACGACGCCGACGAAGCGCCGTTCGACTTCTCCGTCCAGGCCGAAGTGGTCGAGCACACCCTCGAGGTCTTTCACGGCAGCCACCAGCTCTACTCGGGTCTGAGCACCCTGTCGTTCGATCGAACCCACTTCGGCAAACCCCTTTCCCGGGCGATCACCGTCACGAACACCGGCGCCGCGTCCCTGACGTTGAACGAGCCCGTGACGGTGCCCGCCGGATTCATCGCCTCGGCGTTCGCCGCGTCGTCGCTGGCGCCCGGAGCATCGACGACGTTCGATCTCACCGCCGAGGCCGGAACCGCCGGCTCGTTCGCGGGCCAGGTGTCGTTGCGTGAAGACGCCGTGGACGCCATCCCGTTCGTGCTCGAGATCGACGTGCAGGTCGTGGCCCCGGAGATCGACGTGCGGCACGGGGGACAGTCGCTCCAGGACGGCGCCGGCAACATCGACTTCGCGACGACCGCGGTCGGTACGCCGGTCGCACGGACGATCCAGGTCATGAACACCGGCACCGCCGAGCTGGTGCTGGCTGGTCCGCTCGCGCTGCCCGAAGGCTTTTCGACGGACTTCACGCCCATCGCGCTGGAACCGGGCGCGGCGACGTCGTTCGACGTCATCCTCGAAGCGACGTCGGGCGGCACGTTCGGCGGCACGATGTCCCTGGCCAACGGCGACGTGGACGAGCACCCGTTCGACATCGTGGTCTCGGGCACGGTGACGGCGCCGGTGCTCGAGGTCCTCGTCGACGGCAACCTCGTCGATGACGGTCTCACGATCGTGGACTTCGGCGCGACGATCGTCGGCGCCCCGATCACGCTGCCGCTCGTGGCCCGCAACGCCGGAGAAGGGACGCTGACGCTGAGCAACCCGATCGGGACGCCGACCGGCTTTTCGGCGACCGAGTTCGTGCCGGCCAGCGTCGTCGCCGCGGCGCAGAGCGGCATCGATCTGACCCTGGACGCGACGCAGGCGGGCACCTTTTCAGGACTGGTGACGATCACGCACTACCCCGGAGACAGCCCGTTCGAGTTCGTGGTGACCGGCGAGGTGCGGGTGCCGCAGGTCGCGGTGCTGCTCGACGCAGTGGCCGTCGCGAACGGCACCGGGTCGATCGGTTTCGGCACGACACGGCCCGGCGTGGCGGTCACGCGCACGCTGGAGGTCAGGAACACCGGCGACGGTCCGCTCGATCTGGGCCCGTCGTTCGACGCGCCGTCGGGGTTCAGCGTCTCCGGCTTCGGGCCGACGACGCTCGATCCGGGCACCGCGACCCTGGTGGACCTGACCCTCGACGCGTCAACCGACGGCGCGTTCTCCGGGACCGTGTCGTTCGACCACGGCGATGGCGACGACCCACCGTTCGCGTTCTCGGTCGACGGCCTCGTCGCCGACGGCGAGATCGAGCTGACGCAGAACGCGACACCGATCCTCGACGGCGTGTCGCGTGTCGATTTTCCGGCCACGTCGAGCGGACAGCCCGTCGTGCTTTCGTTCACGGTGCGCAACGCCGGACCCGGCCCGCTCGCGCTGACCGATCCGCCCGCCGCGCCGGCCGGGTTCGAGGTGACGTCGTTCGGCGCCACCGAGCTTGCCGCCGGCGCCACGACGAGCTTCGACGTGACGTTCCTGGCCGAGGCGAACGGGACCGTCGAGGGGCTCGTCTCGTTCGCGAACTCCGATCCGGACGAGGATCCGTTCACGTTCACCGTCGGGGGAGAGGTGGACGATAGCCCGTCCCCGGATCGATTCGAGGGCAACGAAGGTCTGGCCGGCGCCACCGATCTCGGATCGATCGCGGGCGCCTTCGAGGCTGCCCTCTCGATCCACGATCCGGACGACGACGACTACTTCCGGTTCACCGCGGCCGCGACGGGCCCCTGGTCCGCGTTCATCGAGTTCGACGACGACCAGGGCAACCTCGAGCTGGCCGTGCTCGACCAGGGCGGCGACCGGATCGAGGCGGCATGGTCGGAGACGGACGACGAGATCGTCATGTTCGATGCGGTGGCCGGCCGGACCTACTTCGTCTTCGTCTACGGACGACGCCACCGGGGCGACCTGACCGACGACGGCGTCGTCGGCACCAGCGACCTGGGCATCGTCCTCCAGGCGTTCGGCACGACGGTCGAGCCGGGCAACCGGCTGCAGGGCGATTCCAGCGGCGACGGCATTGTCGGCATCGCGGACCTGGGCTCCGTCCTCGAGCGGTTCGGCCAGTCGAGCACCTCGGTCACCCAGGCCGACTACAGCCTCCGGCTCGCGGGCCCGGTCGACCGGTTCGAGCCGAACGACAGCTTCGCCGCCGCAGCCGACCTGGGCGTCCTCGCGAATCGCGTCGAGCCGCTGCTCAGCATCCACGCGACCGGCAACGACGATTTCTTCAGGTTCGAAGCGCCGCGGACCGGGTCGCAGGACGTCCGAATCGCTTTCGCGAACGCGCTGGGGAACCTCGACCTGGAGGTGTTCGACGCCTCGGAGCAGTCGCTCGGCGCCTCCGCGTCGGCCACGGACGACGAGCAGGTCACGTTCGACGTCGTCGCGGGCCAGAGCTACTTCGTCCGGGTCAACGCCCGGCCCGACGTGGCGGACCTGGACAACAACGGGGTGATCGGCGCCGGCGACCTGAGCATTGTCCTGCAGAACTTCGGCCAGCCGTTCGGGAACGACCCGTCCGGCGACGGCATCATGGGCGCGGACGATCTGAGTACCGTGCTGCAGCGATTCACGCAGTCCAGCCAGACGACGAACCCGCGCTACGACCTGCGCCTCTCGGGGCCGCCGGTTCCGCCGATCCCCGAGATATCGCTGTCTACGGGCGCGACCGACCTCCGTGACGGGATCTCGATCTTCGATCTCGGGTCGGGTCCGCGCGGCGGAACGATATCGGCGATCTTCACCGTGCGCAACGACGGACCGGGAGACCTGTCGCTGACCGAGCCGATCACGGTGCCCGCGGGTTTCTCCGTCACCGCGTTCGGATCGACGTCGCTCGCCGCGAACGACACCACCACCTTCGAGGTGTCCGTCGACACGACGGCCGCCGGCACCTTCGAAGGCGCGGTTTCCTTCACCAGCAACGACGCCGACGAGAGCCCGTTCGATTTCACGATCCGCGCCGAGGTCGTCGCGCCGGACATTGCATTTTTCGAAGGGCCGGTCGAAATTCTCGATGGCGGCAGCACCACCGCCTTCGGCGACGTGCCGGTCGGGGGTATCGCCCGGCGATCGTACGTCGTGAGGAACGTCGGCTCGGCCCCGCTCACCCTGAGCAATCCCGTGTCCACCCCGGCCGGCTTCACCGTGAGCGCCTTCACGACCGGCGTGCTTGCGCCCGGCGCCAGCACGCTTCTGCACCTCACGGTCGATACGTCGGCGGTCGGCGACCTCGCCGGAACGGTGTCGTTCACCCACGGCGACACGGACGAGAGCCCGTTCGACTTCAGCGTGTCCGCCCGCGTGGTTGCGCCGGAGATCGAGGTCCTTGAAGCGGCGCTGTCGATCGTTGACGACTCGGGCATCGTGGACCTGGGATCGACCCTCATGGGCACGCCGCAGTCGACGACGATCACGGTGCGAAACACCGGGACCGCGGCCCTGGCGCTGCCCGGCTCCTTGCAACTGCCTGACGGCTTCAGCGCCACCGGGTACGCACCAGTCGTCCTGGCCCCGGACAGCTTCACGACGTTCGACGTGATCCTGGACGCGAATGCCACGGGCATGTTCGAGGGTGTCGCGTCGTTCGCGAACACCGACGCCGACGAGCATCCGTTCGACTTCACGGTCCGCGGCGAAGTCCGGGCGCCCGAGGTCCGCCTCACCTTGATCTCGTGCGGCATCTTCGACGAACTGAGCACCATCGATTTCGGACGACGACTGCCGGGCATGGCCCTCACGCGCACCCTGACCGTCACCAATGACGGCATGGCGCCGCTCGCGATTTCCAACGTGGTCGTCCCCGCGGGCTTCAGCTCGGGCGGATTCTCCGTGTCGAGCCTGGATGCCGGCGCGTCGACGACCTTCGACGTGACCTTCGACGCCGTCGACCTCGGAATCTCCGCGGGCACCGTCACGTTCACGACCGACGACGCGGACGAGGGGACCTACTCGTTCAACGTGACGGGCGAAGTCATCGCGTCCGACATCACCGTGTCGGTCGGAGACAACGACCTCGTCGACGGTGCGAGCGAGGTGGCATACGGGTTGACGCGCGTCGGCACGCCCGTGCCGCAGACGTTCACCGTCACCAATGACGGTACGGCGCCGCTCATGCTGAACGGGTTGCGGGAGATGCCGGCGGGTTACAGCGCGGGCACCTTCCTGCCGACGGTGCTCGAGCCGGGCGGGTCGACGCAGTTCGATCTCGTGCTCGACGGGGACGTGCTGGGCGTTTTCGACGGCACCGTGTCGATCGAGAGTGGCGATGGCGACGAGAACCCGTTCGACTTCCAGGTTTCGGGCGAGGTGGGCGACGCCGAGGTCAGCGTGACGGTCGACGGCGAGCCCGTCATCTATGACGCGAGCGAGATCGACTTCGGACTGAACCGTGTCGGCTCGACCCTGGCCCGGACGTTCACCGTCACCAACGTCGGGCGATGGCCGCTTGCGCTCGGCGCGGTCACCACCCCGTTCGGCTACGGGACGACAGGTTTCACGACGTCCGAGCTTGCGAGCGGTGAATCGACCACGCTCGACGTCGTGTTCCTCTCCACCTTCCAGGCAACCATGGTGGGGACGGTGTCGTTCGTCAACGACGACGCGGACGAATCTCCGTTCGCTTTCAGCGTGACGGGGATCGCCGCCGATCCGGAAATCACGGTCAGCGTGGACAGCCAGCAAGTGTTCAACGAGTTCTCGGTGATCGACTTCGGCGTCACGCGCCGGGGCACCGACGTCACCAGAACGTTTACGGTGACGAACGATGGTCTGTGGCCCATGACGCTTTCAAACCCGATCTCCGCGCCGGCCGGGTTCAGCGCCACCCCGTTTGCGACGACCGACCTTGCCCCAGGCGCATCGACCACATTCGACCTGACGCTCGACGGCTCGACGACAGGATTCTTTACGGGCGACGTTTCGATCATCAACGACGACGCCAACGAGAACCCCTTCGAATTCGAAGTGATCAGCGAAGTCGCCGTACCGGAGATCGAGGTGTCGGTCGACGGTGGGGATGTCATCGACGACGTGTCCGGCGTCTCGTTCGACCACACGCGGCTGGGCACCGACGTCGTCAAGACGTTCACGGTCACGAACACGGGACGGTGGCCGCTGACGCTGACCGATCCGATCACCGTGCCCGCGGGATTCAGCGCCGGCCCCTTCGCTTCGGTCTTCCTCGATGCCGGCGCTTCGACGACGTTCGATCTCACGCTCGACGGCGCGAGCGTCGGCACGTTCGGTGGCGCGGTGTCCTTCGTCAACGACGACGCGGACGAGAATCCGTTCACATTCGACGTCTTCGGCGAGGTGGGCGTGCCTGAAATCGAGGTTTCGGTCGACGGCGGCGACGTGCAGGACGGCGTGTCCCTGATCGACTTCGGACTCACGCGGCAGGGCACCGACGAGGTGAAGACCTTTACCGTGACGAACACGGGCCGCTGGCCGCTGACGCTCAGC
>NYZC01000355.1 GCA_002686995.1 Phycisphaeraceae bacterium
ACCGGCTGCAGGAAGTTCGCGCGGCCGTCGTCGAAGTTCTCGCTGAAGGGCAGCGTCGTCGTGCCGACGAGGACGAAATCGTCGAACGTCGCTTCCGCGGCATTCGTGCCCAGGCCGAGGTCGCCGTCGAGCAGCGAACCGGTGAACGAATGGCCGAGCTTCTCGACGCCGTCCACGAGCAGCGTGGCCGTCCCGCCGTCGAGCAGCAGTTGCAATGAGTAGTCCGTGCCCGTGGCGATCGACTCCGTGGCCGTGGCCTGCGCGACCCAGCTCGTCCCGTCGTAATGCCCGATCTTGAGCTGGTTCTGGCCGAAGAACGCGCCGGCGAACTTGAAGTCGTTCTCGCCCTGGTAGTCGAAGACGAGCACGCCGTTCTTGCTCAGGCCGCCCACGCTCAGCCCCCGGACCGTCGCCTGCATGCTCACCGCGGACGGCAGCGGGTCGAGCAGATCCACCAGGGAGATCGCGTCCTGTCCGGCCTCCGGCGCCGCGTGGTAGCGGTTCGCGCCGTTGACCGACCATGCGGCCGCGACCGCTTCGAACGAATCGGCGACACCGTCGTCGAAGTTTTCGACGTAGGGCAGGGCGGTGGGGGTAGGGTCGGGGTCGGGGCCGCCCCCGCCGTCGATCGTCTGATTCACCGCGGTCTGAAAGGACCGGGTGGTGCCATCAAGCCAGGTGATCTCCACGTCGACGGGCCCGGTGTGGCTGCCGAGACCGAAGTGGATGATCAGCGGGGCGAACTTGGCTTCGCCGTAGCCGCTTTCGACCTGGCGGGTGCGGGTCGTGCTGCCCGCGGTGACCTTCACGATGGCGCCGATCGTGTTGGCGTCACCCCCGAGATCGACCTTGAGCCACGAGTTACTGTTGCTCAGGGTGTTTCGAAACAGCTTGGCCCCGGCCACGAGGTCGAGGTCGCCGTCGTTGTCGAAGTCGACCCAGGAGTCGTATGCCTGGTTGTAGAGCCCGCCGAGACCCTGCACTCCGGTCACGTCGCTGAAGTTCGGACCGCTGGTGTTCGGCGTGTTGCGAAACAGGGCGCTGGTATCGGACGACGAGTAGCTGGGCGGACCGAACGCGCCGTACCACAGGTCGAGGTTGCCGTCGTTGTCGTAGTCGCCGAGCGCCGGCGACGCCCAGGACTCCCGGAAATAGATCCCCCGCTGGCCGATGTCCGTCATCGCGTAGCCGCCGCCCGGGCCCTCGTTGCGAAAGACGCGCGGCTCGGGGTTACCCGGGTGGGCGAAGTTGCCCAGGAAGATGTCCAGGTCGCCGTCGTTGTCGAGGTCGCCCCACTGCGCGCCGACCGAATGTCCCGATTCGTTGAGCCCGACGTTGATGAAGGGAAACGGTTGACCGTTGCGCTGATTCTGAAACAGGCCGTTGTTCTGCAGGAAGTAGGCAGCGGTGTAGACGTCGAGGTCGCCGTCCTCGTCGTAGTCGGCCGAGGTCACGCTGCGCACGTACCGGCCGTCGCCCTGCCAGGCCAGGTCGAAGCCGCGACCGCCCGGCTGCGTCGCGTCGGGCACGCTCACGATGAGCTGGCTGTTGTTCGAGACGTAGCCGCCGCGGTAGAAGTCGAGGAAGCCGTCGTTGTTGAAGTCGCCCACGCTGCCGCCGCCGCCGATGATCCCGTTGTCGGGTGGAACGTGGGTGACCTTCTGAAAGCTGCCGCTGCCCTCGTCATTGCGCAGCACCGTGATGTAGCCCTGGTGGCCGACGAGCAGGTCGGTCCAGCCGTCGTTGTCGATGTCGCCGGCGAAGATCTGTCCGTTCTGAAGCCCGTCGCTCAGGGGGCCCTCATCGCTGTACACGCCCTCGTCGTTGCGCCAGAGCCGCCAGTGATTGGTCCACCCGGCGGCGTCCTGCCAGCCGTCGTTGTCGTAGTCGAAGAACGTCGGGGCGATGCTGCTGGTGCCGAAGACGGCGGAGGTGGCATCGGTGAATGCCAGCAGCAGGCGCGGCTCGAGCGGCTCCATCGCGACCGGGGCCGCCGCGGGGTGCCGGAGTCGACGACCGCCTCGTCGGCCAAGGCGGCCCTTCCTTTTCGTGCCTCGAATCACGATGCCGCCTTTCTGAGCCGGAGACGGCCGCAGGGCCGGTGGTGGAGGGCGCGCGGAGATACGTCGCCTGGGGCAATTGGCTAACACGCGCCCCGATGCGCGTATTCCAACCCAACATTATAGCCGGCAGTCGAGACGCCCCATCAAAAACCGTATCGCATGAGTAGAATGGACACCGTCCCCTTTTTGTTCATACCCCGTGGATACCTGAACATGCGCATGCCGACCCCCGCCATCATCCTGATCGCGACGATCCTCATTCCGGCCGCCGCGCCGACTGCTTCGGCGGAGGCGGTCGCCCGGCTTCCTCAGAATGGGTTCGACCAGCCCGATCCCGACCGCCTCGTTAAGGAGGTCAAGGTCGGCGACGCCGTGATCCGGTTCTTCGGCGCGCGGCCGTCCGACGCACTGTGGCAATCGCCTCGCGACGAGACCGTGTTCACGGTCGGCAGCACCTCTTCGTGCTACTTCTATCCGCAGCGGCCGACCGACACCGCCGTCGTGCTCTGCAGCGAGTCGAACATGTTCGACCTGCGCCAGAGCCATCCGATCCGCACCGAGGTCACCGGCCTCGAGCCCGACACCGTCTACTACTACCGCGTCAACGACTCGCGCGAGTTCGTTCGTATCCGAACCGCGCCGCCGAAAGGCCGGTTCTCGCCATACCAGATGACCGTGGTCACCGATTCCCAGGGACCCTATGACACCGAGGGGCGCAAGGACCGCCACACCCTGGGCAAGTTCGAGCAGGCCAACGTCGCGGCCAACTACAAGTTCAACCTGACGTCGGATTCGATGCGCAACCTCGTGCAGCCGGATTTCTCGCTGCACTGCGGCGACGTGATCGAGGACGCACGCTACTGGATCCAGTGGGAAAAGGAGATGTTCGGCGACCTGAAGTACTACCTGACCCAGGCGCCCTGCATCGCGGCGATCGGCAATCACGAATACGAGGATCCGCGCTGGTGGCGCTTCTTCGACCTGTCGACGCCGCCCCAGGATGACGACGGCAGCACGGGGGCGTACTTCGCCTTCGAATGGGGCGACACGCTGATCATCTCCCTGGACTCGAACGGCAACTACTACCCGCGGTTCGACGTGGATCACCTGCCGGAGAAGGTCAGGTACGAGATCACGGACGCGGCGATCGCCAAGGCGCGCCCGCACCTGGCGGCCCCCATCCTGTCGTCGCTCGAGACGATCAAGGGACGCCGTTACGAGCGAGTCGACATGATCCGGACCCTTCACCGGCTCGGTGCGTCACCGACGGACAGCCGCGTGATTCGCACGGCCGCCGCGCAATGCAGCACCGGCGACCGCAACGACATCGTGCGGGCCGATCCCGACCCCCGGTTTTGCGATCTCGACGTGTTCTACCAGCGCGCGGGATTGAGCAAGATGTACAAGTGGCTGCGCAAGACGCTCGCCGCGCACCAGGATAAGCGATACATCTTCCTGATCCAGCATCACCCGCTGCTCTACGGCGGCGAGGGCGCGAAAAGCGTGCATCCCATCTTCGAGGAGCACGGCGTCACCGCCACGTTCTCGGGTCACTGGCACGGCTTCGCGCACAGCGTCAAGAACGACATCCACTACTTCCAGGCCGGGGCGCTCAGCGATAACGTGTTCTCGGGCCTCGGCGGCGGCGGCCCGTACTTCAAGTTCCACCGATTCGGCCCCTCCTACCTGCTGCTCACCGTCGACGCCGACCAGGCGCAGGTCCAGGCCATCGGCCGCGACAACAAGGTGTTCTACGAGGTCACGCTGAAGCCCCGGCAGGCCGTGAAGGCCGCGACGCAGGAGCCCGCGGCATCGGCGCCCTAGAGACTGCATCACCTGCATGATCGCGCAGTCGCACCATCCCGGGATGATCAGGTTCGCGTCGCGCTCGAGCATGCCGTCCGCCCTTCTGGCGACGGCGCTGGCCCTGTGCGGATGCGGCGAGCCGCGGGCGGAAGTGCTTGATCTCGAAGGGCGCCCCACGGATCCCCTGGTATCGATGCCGGCCGCCGTCGTGCTCATCTTCACGCGCACCGACTGCCCGATCTCGAACCGGTACGCGCCGGAGGTTCAACGCCTCCACGAGAAGTTCACCTCCCGGGACGTCAGGTTCTATCTCGTGTACCCGAATCCGGACGTGACCGTCCCGCAAATCAGAAAGCATCTCGAGGATTACTCGTACACGATGACCGCCCTGCGCGATCCGCGTCATCGGCTGGTCGACACCGTGCGGGCCACCTTCACGCCCGAAGCGGTCGTGTTCGTGCCCGGAGCCCTATCAGGAGGTCGATCCGAGCCGAGGCTGGTCTACAAAGGGCGCATCGATGACCGATTCGTCGACTTCGGCAAGGCGCGCCCGGCCGCGACGACACGGGATCTGGAGCAGAAGCTGGAGGCGATCCTCTCCGGCGAACCAGTGTCGCTGACGACGACCCCGGGAATCGGCTGTCTCATTCGAGATCTGAAATAGCCTGGCGGCACGGAGGGTGACGCGGCAAACCCGGCGGCCCTTACTCCGCGCCGGCGCCGTCGTACTTCTCCTTGAACGCCATGTCCAGCCACGCGCGCAGGTAACGAGGCCGTGCGTGCGCGTCAAGGACCGGCGCCCAGTCGCCCCATGACTGGCGGTTGCCGTCGCGGTGACCGACCCCGAACAGAAGCATCTCCGTGCTGCGCTGCGCGCCGTCATCGAAGCCGTACAGGTGGTTCCAGGCGGCCGTGCCGAGTCCGTCCGAGCAGATCACCGTCAGCGAATGCTGGGGGTCGGCGCCGCCCAGAACGATGCGGTTGCCCGCGAGCATCGGGCTCTGCCGGCCGGCCGTGACGAACTTATTCTTCCAGGCCGCGCACAGGCGCACGGGGCCGCCGACGGTGTCGCACCCGATCAGGCGCGGATAGGCGGCATGCTCGGCGACGAACCGACTGGCCGTGCAGCTCATCACGTCCTGGAATTTCTGCTGAACGTTGATCTGGCTGTTGGGCGACCGGCAGCGCACGAGGTCGTTGCCCGGCCCGGCGCCTTCGATGTCGATGAACCCGTAGCAGCTGAAGTGCAGGTTGCCGCCGCGCACGTCGACGAACGTGGTGTAGCTGGCGCTCTCCGTGACGACGCCGCCCCAGCGCGAGCAGTCGATCGCCTCGGAGTCCTTCACGATGTTGTACCGGCTGCTGCTGCCGAAATAGAAGCCGTCCGCGCTGGCCCGCTCGGAGCCCCAGTATCCGAGGTCCCCCAGCGCTTCCAGGAAACCGCAGCCCTCGACGCGGCATCGGTAGATCTTGTTGTCGCTGGTCCCCCAGTCGCCGAACGCGATCCCGGCGTTGTGGTAGACGAAGCAGTCCCGCACGAGATTGCGGCCCTTCAGCATCACGGCCGCGCCGGTGGTGTAAGCGTAGGCCTTTACCTCGCGGTCCTTCATCAGCGGCCAGTGGGCGTACTTGTTGCCATTGATGACGGCGCCCGTCAGGTGGGTGCCGCGGCCGAGCACGAGCAGGTCGCCCGTGCACGGCAGTCGCTTGAGCACCGCATTCGGACCGAAACGGATGCGCCGCATGGGCCCGGTCTCGAGCGGGCCCGTCGCGCCGTAGATCATCGGCCGATCGGGATCGTCGCTGCCCGGGAAGAGCACCTGCGCGTTCTCGTCGAAGCACCGCTGGATGTGCTCCCGGTAGTCGACCGAGCCGTCCGTGACATGGCCCGCGGGCAGGTCGTCGCGCACGTCCGCGTAGAAGTCCTCCGGCGGCGCGGCACGGGCCGCGGACGCGACGAACGCGATCAGGTATCCGGCAAGGAGGCCGGTGCGCGCCAATGCCATGCGGTCTGTCCTATTTCGAGTGTTTCCTGTTGGCGATCCGCGAAGTCTGGCAGAAGTCCTGGATCAGTTGGTTCATCCCCTCCTTCGCCAGGTCGGCGGCGCGGCCCCTTGTCTCGATCCCCAGGAAGAACTTGGTGTAGGTCGGCACCTCCAGGCTCCGATTCAGCCGGGGAAACTGCACCTCCTGCTCGAGCTCCGACAGGAACACGAACCCGATGATCTCGGGCGCGTCCGGCTCGACGCCGCCCGAGACGATGAGCGTCATCAGGGGCGCCTTGCGATCCTCCGTGATCTCGACATCGACCTTCTCGAGCTGGGCTCGCCACATCCCGCGAATCTCGCTTTCCTCCAGCCCGAGGATGTCGAGGTCGGGCGCCACCTCGCCGATCTCCAGCCGTATCGACCGGATGCCCTCGAGGCTGCGCGCCTCGTCCGGCATCCGCATTTCAGCCGTCCGCGGCACGAACGGTCCGCCGACCGCGGTGACCGCGGCGCCCAGGCCGACCCCCACGAGAAGAACGGAAACGGTGGTCCATGGAATTTTGCACATCGTGGTCGGCTCCGTGGATCAGGGAAGGAGCGGGGAGCAAGAAGCGGGGAGCAAGGAGCAAGGAGCAGGGAGCAGGGAGCGAGGAGCATGAACTGTCGGAAGCGACTCGCCACCCGTACCTGGTTCATGATAGGTTACGTCCGGATACTTGATATCGGCGATATCGCGGGCGACAATCGCGACCCGGCGGCATCGGCTTCACGTTCGCATGCTCACGTCATCCCCATGAACCGTTCGGCCTTCGGCTTGCGACCTGCGATCGGGGTTCTCGCGGGCCTTCTCCTGGCCGTGCTGGCCATCGCCTGGTGGCCCCGAGCGAGCGAGGGGCCCTCCGCGCCGCCCGAGGCGACGCGGGCCGGCGGCGACGATCAGGAGCCGGGGCCCACCACCGCCGAGACCGAGTCGTTCCACGATGCGGCCAGCGCGCAGCTTGCCCGAATCGGCAAGCTCATCGTCGCGGCGGAGAAGGTCGAGCCGGCCCGGCTCGTCGACCTGGTGACCGACGCGTTCACGTGCGGGCCGCTGGTTCCGGACGAGATGCGGGTGGCCCATGAGGACGCGGCGATCCACGTGGCGCGCGGCGACGTCGATGCGAGCCGGGTGCATCGGGGCGCAGCGGGCCTTGCCGACGCGCTGAACCGGTGCATCGAAGATCTCGAGGGCGTCGCGAACATTCGGTACAAGTTCAAGCAGTTTCGCGTCGAGCCCGGCGCCGACGCGTCGGGGACCACCGACTACTTCTCGCTGGGCGGCCTCCGTGACGGCGGCGCCGTGGAGCAGCACGCGACGTGGCGCTGCGTCTGGGACATCCGTACGGCCGACGAGCGTCCGCGCCTCGTGTCGCTGGCCGTCTCGGACTTCGAGCGCACCACGGTGACGAGCCCGAGCCGAACGCTCTTCGCCGACTGCACCGAGGCCGTTCTGGTTGGCAATCCGGCCTGGCTGGAGCAACTCTGTCGTGGCGCGCGGCACTGGGTGGAGCGGATCGAGCGGCGCCAGGGCATCGACTTCAACGGCCACCACGGCCTCGCCCTCGGTGACGCCGACGGCGACGGTCTCGACGATCTTTACCTCTGCCAGGGCGGCGGTCTGCCCAACCGGCTGTTCATCCGCAAGCCCGACGGGACGCTCGTGGATCGCTCCGCGCCGGCGGGCGTCGACCTGCTCGACCCGACGACCAGCTCCCTGTTCATCGACGTCGACAACGACGGCGACCAGGACCTGGTCGTTGCGACGCGCCGGGCTCTGCTGGTGATGGAGAACGACGGCAAGGGGCGGTTCGACATCCGGTTCTCCTCCCGGAAGGCCGCCGACGCGATGTCGGTCACGGCCGCGGACTACGACGACGACGGAGACCTGGATCTCCACGCGTGCCGCTACTATCCGTTGGCCGACGTCCGCCAGTCCCCGGTCGCGCTGCCGTATCACGACGCGAACAACGGCCCGCCGAACACGATGCTGCGCAACGAAGGCGACTGGCGGTTCACCGACGTCACCGCCGCGGCGGGGCTTGACGCGAACAACCGGCGCTGGAGCTACGCAGCGGCATGGGAGGACTTCGACGACGACGGCGACGCGGACCTCTACGTGGCCAACGACTTCGGGCGCAACTGCCTCTACCGCAATGACGGGTCCGCCGGGTTCGTGGACGTTGCCGCCGAGGCCGGCGTCGAGGACATCGCCTCGGGGATGTCGGTCACGTGGGGCGACTACGACGGCGACGGCCTGATGGACGTCTACGTGAGCAACATGTTCTCGTCGGCCGGCGGCCGCATCGCCTACCAGCGCTCGTTCAAGCCGGGCACGACGGCCGAGGTCATGACGCTGATCCGGCGCCTCGCCCGCGGCAACTCCCTGTTCAAGAACCTCGGCGACGGCACGTTCCGCGACGTGAGCCTCGAGACCGGCACGACCATGGGGCGCTGGGCCTGGAGCTCCAACTTCTTCGATATGAACAACGACGGCTGGGAGGACCTGCTGGTCGCCAACGGCCACATCACCGGCGAGGACACCGGCGACTTGTGAAGTTTCTTCTGGCGGCAGGTCGTGCCGCGCTCACCGGACGAAGACGTCGAGCCGTCGCAGGCCAGGGATTACGAGGCCGCCCACGGCGAGATTCGCAAGCGACTCTTCGCCGGCGCGTCCTGGAGCGGGCGCGAGCGCAACTGCATGTACCTGAACGTCGGCGGCGGGCGGTTTGCGAACGTTTCGTTCGCGAGCGGGCTGGATTTCCTCGACGACGGCCGCGGCGTCGCGCTCGTCGACTGGGATTTCGACGGCGATCTCGATATCTGGCTGAGCAGCCGGACGGCCCCCACGGTCCGGTTCATGCGCAACGACACGCGGGCGGGCCACGCCTTCCTGGCCGTTCGTCTCGAAGGCCGGCAGTGCCATCGCGACGCCATCGGCGCCCGGGTGGAGGTCGTGTCGCGAACGCATGGCAATCAAGGATCAAAACTCAAAATTCAAAAATTCCTCCGCACGCTTCGCGGCGGCGAGGGCTTCCTGAGCCAGTCGAGCAAGTGGTTGCATTTCGGACTGGGACCCGCGACCGGGATCGAGCGCCTGACCGTGCGCTGGCCGGGTGGGGATGTCGAGTCGTTCGGCGGCGTGGCGCCGGGCGGGCGGTATCGCCTGGTCCAGGGCACGGGGACGGCCGAGCGATGGACACCACCGGCCGATTCGATCGACCTTGCGCCGTCGGAGCCGCGCCTGCCCGAGCGGACGCAGCGGGCCCGTCATCTGCTCGCGGCGCGCTACCCGTTCCAGAACCTCTATTTTGAAACGCTGGACGGACAACTGCGCCGGCTCGCCGATCTGAAGGGCGGGCCCGTGCTGGTCAACCTGTGGGCCGCCTGGTGCGCCCCCTGCATCGCGGAGCTCACCGGCTGGACCGAGGCGGCGGAGCCGCTACGGGAGGCGGGCCTGCAGATCGTCGCCCTGTCCGTCGACGACGTCGACGACGCGGAGGCCACGATCGAGGACGCCGCGGCGATCGTCCGGCGCATCGGCTTTCCCTTCAGCGCGGGAAAGGCGTCTCGCCGAAACCTGGAGAAGCTGCAGGCCGCCCACGACGATCTGCACATCATGCAGCGGCCGCTGCCGATTCCGACCAGCTTCCTGTTCGATGCCGCGGGCGAGCTTGCCGCCGTCTACCGGGGGCCGGTCGAGGTGGACCACCTCCTGGCGGACGTGGCGCGCCTGGGCCGCGAGGAGGCGAACGCCGACGACGCTCTGCCCTTTCCCGGCCGCTGGGTGACCCGGCCGAAGCTGCGGTCGGCTGTCTACTTCAATCTCGGTCTCGAGGCCCACACGGCCGGGAAGATCGAGCGGGCCGAGGCCTGGTATCGCCGAGCCCTGGCGGCGGACCCGGAAGACGCCAGCGCCCTGACGAACCTGGGCGTGATCGAGATCGACGTCCACGGCCGGGTCGCGCGCGCGATCAGGCTCTACGAGCGGGCCCTGGTCGTCGATCCGGACGACTCGTCCACGCACAACAACCTGGGCGTGGCCCATCGCCGTCAGGACCGGCGGGCCTCCGCCGAACGCAGCTTCCGGCGCGCCGTGGAACTCGATTCAGGGCACGTGAACGCCTGGGTCAACCTGGGCGACATCCTGATTCGAAGGGGCAGGCGGGAAGACGCCGCCGAACCCTTGCGTCGCGCCCTGGAGTTGGACCCCGGCCACGCCAAAGCGCAGGACCTGCTGCGACAGCTGGCTGACTGACGGTTCCACGCGCGCCGGCGCCCCATGGACATCAGACCCGCGGGCTGACGCCACGCGGGTCGCCGGCCGGCGCGTCCTGCGGAGTTCCGTGCGCGCGCCATTCGGCGTACCCCCGGCGTCAGCCGGCGTCAGCCGGGGGGTCGAATGCCATGAGGGTCGATTGAGGCCCTGAGCGCAAAGAAAAGGCCTCGCACGGCGTACACCGTGCGAGGCCATTGAAGATCAGAAAGTGATTACGAACGCGGTCGCGTCAGCGTCGGCTCAGCGCCGCCGCTTCAGCATCACCAGGCCGCCGAGCCCCACGAGGGCCAGGGAAGCCGGCTCAGGCAGCAGGTCGGCGATCTCCTCGTTGGTCAGCACGCCTTGGAACACCGCCGCCGACTCGACGTCATAGGCGCCCTCACCGAAACTAAAGGGGTTGGTGATCTCGAACAGTCCCTGGGGGAGTGCGAAGTTGTGCCACTCAATGCTATCGAGAACGTTGACGAAGGGTCCGGCCGACTCCGAGGCAATGATGCCGTAGCGGCTACTGCCGATATCGTCGCGATAGACCATGTCGTACCACGTGCCCGGCACCGGGAACGAACTGTCGTTCGTGTAGGCAGCAGGCCAGTGCGAGCCGGGAGCGACCGGATCCGATTCAAATCCTGCCGGTAGGCCGGCGCCGAAGACGCGAGCCTCGTCGACATCGCTATCAGCGCGCAACCGCAACGTGTTTCCGTCGCCCGGAGTGCTCTTCGACATTAGAACACCAGCGGCTTCACTGATCGGCGAGGACCCGTTGTAACGAAAACGAATGAAGATGGTGCTGCCGCCGGTGAAGGAGAACTGCGTCTGCATCGCCCCGCCCGAGTGGAACATGTTGTTCGACCCGGCGCCGGGGATCGACGCCGATTGGGGGCTGGGCGCGGTGCTCAGGGCCTGATCCCCGCCCACACCGGGGTTCGAGTCTGATTGATCCGCCAGTCGCCACCATGCGTACGCGTCGGAGAACCCGACGGCCATCACTGGGGCGCTCAGGAACGCGACCGTCAAGACCGCGATCCCTGCAATCCAAAACCTGCTGCCGTTCGTCATCGTCACTCTCCTTAAGAGGAACTAGAATCCCAAGGCTTCCACGGCGCCGCCGGCCGTCTTCATGAAGCCACGATTTCGTGCAACGAAACGAGAGATAGGCAACCCGCGTGGGGGTCCTCCTCCTGTCTCTCCAATCCAGGAAGACTACTAATACTACAGGGGGTTGCAAGTGACGTCAAGCACTTTTCTCAAATTTTCATGTCTGGGGGGGGATTGCAAGACATTCAAACGAAAGGGCTTACGGCATTCGGGAGCCTGGCGGCACGATATTTCCGACCGGCTTGGGTCTTGCAGCACCGCAATCCGCGGGATAGCATGAGTGTCACGTCGACGCTCGTCGCGCAACTTCGAAGGAACACGGTCATGACGCGGCTCCGAACCTGTGGGGCATTTACCCTCATCGAACTGCTGGTCGTGATCTCGATCGTCGCCCTGCTCATCGCCCTTCTGCTTCCGGCGGTCAAGAAGGCCAAGGAGGCGGCACGGGCCAGCATGTGCATGAACAACCAGCGGCAGGTCCACCTCGCCTACGCGTCGTTCGCCGCGGACAACAAGGAGTTGGTGCCGCCATCGTATGACGGCGGCGGCACGTGGGCGCGGTGGCTGGCCCGGGACGGTTACGTGGGCGGCGTCGAAGTCGACCCGGACGTCGGCGGGTTTCACGCGTTCACCCCGCCACCGGAGACCCGCTCGGTCTATCACTGTCCGTCCGAAACGCCGCACGGGGGGAGCACCAAACGCAACGGATGGACCGAAACGATCTACGGCCTCGTCCGCGAGGACTACGCCCCGAACATCCTGCGGTGCGGACGATGGAGCTACGGTTCGCCCGGTGACTCGTGGAACGGCTACAAGGGCGGCAAGACCAGTTTCTACTCGCTCACCGTCGACAGCGGGCTCGGCATGCCCCAGACCTACATCGGCTCGCCATCGGAGACGTTCCTCCTCGCCGACGGCAATTACATGGACCACGAGCCGACGCACAGCAACAACGACCACGTCGACGACCTCAAGTTCGGGATCGTCTTCCGGCACGAGCCCGAGTCGGCCATGATGGTCTACTTCGACGGGCACGCGGACTACTTCGCCCACCCCGGGTTCTGGGTCGATATCAACAACCGGGACGAGTCTCCCTTGTGGAACGACATGCCGCAGGAAGCGCCCTGGTAGGACGGTGCTTCCGTACGTCCTGCACATGCGACAGCGGCCCGACGGCCTGCTTCCCGCGCAGGACAACGACTACCGCTGCGAAAAGATGGACCAGTACTACATGACGGGCTACGGCCTGCCACCCCTGATGTGGACCGCCCGCTTGGGAGAGGGGGTCGGACCCGGTGTCGAACCCCCCTTCCCATCCTGCTTGAGGGGGGGCAAGGCGTTCATACAAAAGAGCTTACGGCATTCGCGCGCCTTGCGGCGCCGCGACCCGGGGGATAGCATGAGTGTCACGTCACCGTTCGTCGCGCAACTTTCGAAGGAACTACCGGTCATGACGCGGCATCGAACCTGTGGGGCATTTACCCTCATCGAACTGCTGGTCGTGATCTCGATCATCGCGCTGCTGATCGCCCTGCTGCTGCCGGCAGTCAAGAAGGCGAAGGAGGCGGCGCGGGCCAGCATGTGCATGTCCAACCAGCGCCAGATCCACCTGGCCTACGCTGCGTTTGCCGCCGACAACAAGGAGTTGGTGCCGCCTTCGTACGACGGCGGCGGCACCTGGGCCCGGTGGCTGTCCCGTGACGACTACCTCGGCGGCGTCGAGGTCGACCCGGACGTCGGGGCCTTCTTCAGCAGCTCGCCGCCCTCGGATACCCGCACAGTGCTCCACTGTCCCTCCGAGCCGGCGCACGGGGGGGGCGTCCTGCGCGAAGGTTACAGCGCAACGATCTACGGAAACATCCGCGAAGACTATGCCCCGAACATCCTGCGGTGCGGGCGCTGGAGCTATGGAAGCCCCAGCGATTCCTGGAACGGCTACAAGGGCGGCAAGACCAGCTTCTACACGCTCACCGTTGACAGCGGGTTTGGCATGCCCCAGCTCTACATCGGCACGCCTTCGGAGACGTTCCTCCTCGCCGACGGCAACTACATGGACCACGAGCCGACCCACAACTCCCCGACCAGCGAGTTCGGGATCGTCTATCGACACGTGCCGGAGTCGTCCATCATGGTCTACTTTGACGGTCACGCGGATTTCTTCCACGACCCCGGTTTCTGGGTCGACGTCAACGGCAAGCCGACCGGCCTCTGGAACGACATGCCGCAGGAGCCGCCCTGGTAGCCGCGTGCTGCGTTCGGCCCCCCTCACCCGCCGGTGAGGGGGGCGCAACCCGCCATGTTCACGAGCTTCTTCGACCGGCTGGCCGTGACGCTGCTGGAGCGGCAGGTCCGCGATCCGGCATGGGTGGACCTCGTCGACACCTGGGACCGCTACGTGCCCTCGCCGCCCGGTGAGGACGGGGCTCACCTCCTTGGCGCCTACTGGGATCCCGTGTGGTTCGTTCCGGCTCGGCCGGGCCGCGTCCGCTTCGTCGACACGGTCAACGTCTGCCAGTACGCCGACCTGATGTGTGGCGTTTACCGCAGCCCGTCGTCGATCCACTTCGTTGACGAGCGGGCACGGCGGTCGGCCGAGGCGGCGATCGATTTCTGCGCCCGGCGCGTCGTCGCCGGGCGGCCAATTACCAATCGCTGCTTCGACTTCGGCCTGCTCGCCCTGGCCGAGTGCGTCGAGACGCTGGGCGACGATCTGGACGCCGCGGTAAGGGACCATGCGCAGGAGGCGATGAAGCTGGCGGCCGGCGACCTGCTGGGTCTGTTCGACGCGTCCCACGAGCCGCCCGGGGTGCACAACCACCAGGCGATCACCGGGCACACGATCCTGCTGTGCGGCATGGTGCTCGGGGACGAGCCGCTCGTCCGGCGCGGACGGGACATCCTGCTCGAGAACCTCGGTTACCTCGACGAGGAAGGCGTCGGCCACGAACACGATCGCAAGTACGACATGACCGTGGCCGGCACGCTCGCTCGGGCGCACGAGCTGACGGGCGAGGCGGCGTGCCTGGAGGCAGCGCGCCGCGGAGCAAGACACGCCCTGCCGTTCGTGACGCCCGCCGGCGAGCTGGTCGAGCTGACGTCGCACCGCCCGGACTGCTGCGGGGACGACATGGTGGCGTACGCGCTGTACGCGTTCGAGTACCTCGCCCGTGCCGGCGGCGAAGATCGCGCCACGGACGATCAGTTCCGCGCGGCCGCGCGGCGCATGACCCACCTACTGCACATGCGACAGCGGCCCGACGGCCTGCTTCCCGGCTTCCTCTACGCGCAGGACAACGACTACCGCTGCGAGAAGATGGACCCGTACTACATGACGGGCTACGGCCTGCCGCCCCTGATGTGGGCCGCGCGCATGGAGAAGGGGGTCGGACCCGGGGTCGAACCCCCTCCACCAACAAGGGGGTCGGACCCGGGGTCGGACCCCCTCCACCCCGCCCGGTTTCTGCTACGTGGAAGACTCCGCCGCCTCCCGGTACTGCTCCGGCGACTCGCCGCGCAGGAACGGCTCGATCAGGTCCTCCACGCCCTTGTACGCATACGGATCGTCACCGCAGACCATGACGATGTCGCGCATGTCGTCGGTCGGCTCGATCCGTCGGCCGAAGTCGGCGGGCAGGAGGGACTCCGCGCTCATGGTGTGAATCACGAGCGCGCGGCGGAATCGATCGGCGGAAAGATTGTCGAACGAGCGGTGCAGAAGATAGCCGTTGAAGAACACCACCGAGCCGGCCTTCATCTCGACGGGGACGGCATCGTCGTCCGGGAAGGGGTATCCGTAAGACGACCGGCTCGGGCCGGAGATCCGGTCGTCGCGGTTCTCGTCCATGGGCCAGAGCACTCCCGGCTCGTGCGAGCCGGGCATCACCCAGAGGCAGCCGTTCTCCTGGTCGACGTCGTCAAGGGCGACCCAGGCCCCGCACAGCGACCGGTCCCGCGTCGGGATGAAGAACTCGTCCTGGTGCCAGGCCTGGCCGCGCCCGCTCGGGGCCTTGGCGAAGAACATCGTCTGCATGCACTTGACGTTGGGGCCGATGATCGCTGACAGCACCTCGACGAGGGCCGGATGTCGCACGAAATCGAGAATCGGCTTCGAGATCTTGTGCGGAAAGTGCAGGCAGAAATAGCGGCTCAGCGTCGTCGCCTCGGACTCACCCGGATCGACGGGCGTCATTCCCCGGACGCTGCCCTGGCCGCGGTAAATGGCCAGCGTCTCGCGGCGCAGCATCTCGACATCGGCCATCGGGATGAGCTCTTCCGTGACGAGATAGCCGTTCTCGCGGTAGAAATCGACGTGGGCGGACTCGATCGTGCCCGGCGTGGCGCTCATGGGAACAGTCTATTTCAATCGTGCGGACCTCAGGGGGCTCGCCGCGCTCTGGCCTCTGAAACAAAAAGCCCCCGCAACCCGACAACCGGGATGCGGGGGCTCCTGATACCCAATATTCAACTCAGCTCACGCGGCGGCCGCGACGAGCCATGGCCAGCGCGCCCAGGCCGAGAAGGGCCAGCGTGCCGGGCTCGGGGATGTTCAGACCCACGAGGAAGTCGTTGTAGCTCGAGGAAATCTCACCCGCGCTCAGCTGACCGTCGTGGAGACGGATGACCGCGATGTCGCCCCGCATGCCGCGATCCCATTCGCTGCCGATGAAGAAAATCCCGACTTCGTTGATGATCGAGCCGGCGTACCTGGGCTCCTGGGCGCTCAGCACGATCGGCGCGCCGTTGTTGACGGAGACGCTCAGGGCACCGTTGTTCAGACCCGAGTCCGCGTTCTGGTAGTTGAAGACCCAGTGCTGCCACTCGTCAAGCGGCCAGTCAAAGATGTCGACGTTAATAGATCGGGCGCCGTTGACGGCCTGGTGAATGAAATCCAGGCCAGTGTCCGTACCACCCTCGAGAGCCTTGGCGGTCATAAACGTCGTGTTGAACGCAGAGTTGCGGAGGATCATAATCTGGTCTTCCGACGGACCGTTCTCTGCCCTGCGAATCCAGGTTTCCAGAGCGAAGTCACCGTTCAGCGTCACGTCGTTACCGAGCGGCAAGCCGAAACCCCGGGCGCCACCATCGCGTCTGTAGTAGGCCTGAGTCGTTCCCGGATCGATGTTTCTCAACAGCACGCCGCCCGCGGTCAGATTCGGCTGAAGCGTTCCCGAGACCACGCCGGTGTAATCCCACCCGTCGTTCGGATCGGTGTCGGCGTTGGCGTTGAACTCCAGCAGCACGTTCGCCTGGGCACTGCCGACGGCGAAAAGAACGGCCAGAACGATTGCGGCGTTGGTGATCAGGGTCTTCATGGGGTTCTCCTTTCGGGGTTGCGAGTTTCCTGAATCCTTTGGGGTTGGGTCACAAGACGATCTAAAGCGTTGATGCAACGAGCATCCGGTTTCTTGCCTGGCGCACCTTGGACCTTCGTGCATTCCGGAAGCAGACCTTCTCACCGGTGCGACTGGGTTTTCGCTTGATGCAGGTAGCGCTGCCCCGCAAATCCTCCAAAAATCCACGCCCATGATTCTATGACGGCAGAAAACCAAGTCAAATTCCCCGCTCCCCGCTCCATGCTACTTGCCAGCCCACAACCGCCCGATGATCTCCGCCGCCTTCTCCTCGAACATCTTCTGCCACTCGGGCGCCAGCAGGCATTCGACCACTTCGTAGCCTCCAAGGTCGTAGTCGGCGGCGGGCGCGCCGTAGTGGATATACCCGTTGCTGAAGGCGGCGACGAACGTGTGCGGGCACGGCGATGCCCGGCGGATGTTCAGGCCCACCTCGCTGAGCACCTCGGTCGTCGACGTGATCAGGATGCAGTCGCCGATGCGGATTCCCTGCACCTCGGCGGTGACCGTCGGTGAGCCGGCCTCCTCGTTGATCGTCTGGTGGCGCCGGCGCGTCGCGATCTGGTCCTGGATGCGGGCCAGCCGCTCCATGGCGCGAATGTTGGCGAGGTACTTGTCGATGTTCGCGCGGTTGACGTCGTCCGTGCCGCGCAAAAGGTCCGAGCCGATCTTCTGTTCCTGCATGTAGCGGTAAGACGCCTGTGCGGGATGCCCCGGATCGAGCGCGTGCCGCAGGTAGAGCGCCAGGAACTGCTTGAAGTCGAGCGTCGTGAATCGCAGGGATCGGAGTAGCTCGGCCTGCTGCTGCTCCAGCGCCTCGATGCGCTGTGGGAAGTCGGTGCGGCGCGGCAGCTCGAGATCCTCGCTGATGACGCTCAGCGCCGCGTCACCCGTCGGCAGATCGCGCAGCGCCTCCAGCGCGCTCAGCCCCAGCATCTGCCCCATCGGCGTCACGTCCCGCGGACGGTCGAAATCCTTGAAGTGCACGTCCATGACGTCACCGGCCGAGCCCTGAAGAAACAGGGCCGTGGCATCGTTCCCGAGCACGTCTTCGATCGTCTTCGACGCGACGCCGACGTAATTGGCGGAGACGCTGCCCTGCGGATCGGCGAACAATGGATGACAGGCGAAGCTGTACACGACGGCCAGCGGGGCGCCGTCCTCGCGATCGAAGCGGAGCACGCCGATATCCGTGTCGACGTCAGCGACCGACTCGACCAGCTCGTCAGGCGGTGACGGGTTCGTGTGACGCACCGTCCAGTGGCTGCCGTCGGTCATGCGCAGCGTCCGGTTCATCGAGATCCGCTCTTCACGGCCGACGCCCGCGCCCGCTCGGACCGGCACCGTGACCGACGCCGCACGAAGGACGGCGTCGAACGTCCGCTCGAGCAACGCGTCATCGTCGCAGGCGATCCGACCTGGAGGATGCGTGTGAGAGGCGTTGACCAGCACGTGACGCACGGGGATACCCAGGTCGGCCTCGATCCGAGCCCTCAGGGTCGGGAGGAAGTCGTCCCGGACGTCGCAGATGCCACCGATCGCGACGACGTCCATCGCGACGATCGCCACCTTCGTCGCCCCGTCGTCCAGCACCAGTGCCTTCGCAGACAGCGCGTCGCGGACGCGCGTGCCGGGATCTTCCGTCGTGATGTCGGCCGTGGCGACGCCGGCTCGAAGCATGCTGGAATCATTCGCGTTCATGCGCTGTCTGCTCATCGCGCTTGGGCCTCGAAGCGCCTCGACGTCGCATAGACTTGCGTGTCGTACGAACGAATCCCATCGGAGAAGGCCCCGTCAGCAACGACTCTTTCGTCGTCCGAATCAAGCCGGAGCAGGCGGCGCCCTTCCAGCGCGGCCGGCAGCCCGCTGACCTCGAAGACGAGGCCGAAGCGCGTCGCGTTGTGGGCGATCAGGACATGGTCGTCGTCGACGCGCCGCAGCATCAGCGCCGGGCCTTCGCCGTCATCGGATCCCCAGGTTTCCTCCGCGCGCCCCTGCACCGCGCCTTCCAGCGGCGGCGCGGTCCAGGCCGGCTCCAGGGCGCGAAGCTCGCGCGCCGTAGCCAGGATGTCACGCCAGAGGTCGCAGTCCTTGGGGATGTACGCCGTGCCGAACCAGAGGACCGCCGCGGCACCGCTCATCATCGCGTCGTATGCCATGAAACGAGTCTGCCGGTACGTGGGGCGCTTCTCCCCGCCCTCGTGCCCTTGACCGATGTCCTTCCATGCGAAGCCCTGGAGAACCATCGCGACTGACTTTCCAGGAGCGCCGGCGGCCATGCGCCGCGTGTAGGCGCCCACCGACGAGAGCGACTGGTCGACGAGATCGCTGTGACCGGACGGCGGCCTCATCGGCACCGGGTAGATGTCGCAGCCCGCCATCTCCACCGCCCGGTTGTAGTGACGCAGCGCGGCGATGCTGTTGCGCGGCGCGTGGTTGATCCAGCGGATGCCGTCCGGATCGAGCTTCTTCACCAGCTCGAAGCCGCGCGTCAGCTCGTCGCCGTATTCGACGGCGCGGCGCTTCACGTCCGTCCACTTCGGCGGATTCTGCGGCGAGTCCTCCCCGATCTTCTTCCACACCTCCGCGAGCAGCTCATCGGCCTCGTCGAGGTACCCGCGACGATGCAGTTCGTCGCTGCGATCCATCAGCACCTGCAACTCGGCGCGCGCGTCGCCCTCGAGCTTCTCGATCCGCTTCTTCAATGCTTCCAGCACCGCCCAGTACTCGTTCAGGCGCCGGTACCAGACGTTCCAGAGCGGCTCGTCGGGCGCTTCCCATACGAGCAAGGCGGGATGGTCCTTCACGCGGTTGACGCGCGCGGTGAGCGCCGCGGCTTTTTCGGTGTCCGCCCCCGGCGGCGGCAGCGCCAGGTCGCCGCCAAGATTGACCCAGCCCCGCAGGCCGTGACGATGGAGCTGGTCGAGCCGAGCCGGATCGTCCCTGGTGTTGACGAGGTTGAACCCCGCAGCCGCCAGGTCGGCGAGCAGCGCGTCGTCCGCGACCTGCTCGTACATCCCGATGATCAGGCGCGGCTGCCCGTCGATGGTCTGCCAGCGATTGGGGAGGTTCTGCGCATCCAGGTGGGTTGCATGGATCATGGGCAGCGCGCAAAAGAAGGTGATAAAAAAACGTCGCATTCGTTTCTTTCGAGTCGAGTGTGTCACCGCCGATCTTGTTGAGCCTCCGCGGCGCCAAACCGGATGCGGCGGTAGGTTTTATACAGGTTCAGCACGCCCGGCGCATCCAGCTTCCGCTGCTTTCCCTTCAAAGGCCGGCTCAGCCGCTGGATGCCTTCCTCGAGATTGTCGACGGCCGCGTCGTCGAAAGCGTCCGCGGCAAGCAATCGGCGGTCCACCGTGACGCCGGCGCGCAACACGTCGATGACCTCCGCCGGTTCCGGCCTCTCCGGCATCGTGGCGTGGACGTACGCGGCGCAAGCCGCGGCGACCTCCGCGGCCGGGCAGGTTCCCCCGGGACCGCTGGCATGATAGGACGGCGCGATGAAGTTGATGGCCTCGGAATCCGTCAGCCCGCGATCCAATGGCGTCAGGATCCGACCGTCGCCGCGTCGCGCCAGGGGTACGACGGTCACGAAATGCCCGATGCTCCCCGGCACCCATGGCTTGAATGCCGCGCCCTGGGGCGTGGTGCCGGTGGATCGGTCACCCACCTCCACGTAGGGCGAAACGAACAGCGCGGAGGGCGAATCACGGATGGCCTGTTCAATGTGTTTCGCGTCCGGTCCCCAGAACGACTGAAAGAACGCCACGATGTCGACCTCCGCCGCAGCGTCCCGGAACCTGTCCGCCACCTCGCGAAAGGACGAGCCGGGCTGCCAGACGTGCAACTCGACCTCGACGCCGAGCGGGCTCGTGAGATCAAGAATCACGCGTGCCGCCTGCGTGTCGTGCGTGTTCGTACCGGGATCGGCGCAGCCGTGATAGGTGACCTTGCTCAGGTCGCCGAGCGGCTGAAGATGCCCGGCCGACACACCGCCCTGCCCGACGACCGCGAGCCTGACGACCCGGCGCCTGGGAAAGGCGCGCAGTCTGCTCAGCTTGTCTTCGCTGTCGACACCGAGCATGCGCAGTTCCCATTCCGCTCCGGCGGCGACATGGGCAGACGGTTGCCCGACGGCTGACTGGCACAGTACGACCGCGATCATGAGCGAAGCCGCGAGCCGCCCGTCGACAGGCAGGGTCTCTCGTTCCGGATGCATGGCGTCCTCCAAAACGCACCGTCGCCGCGAGGTCACCGTAACACCGCGGACCGACCTCTTCTACCCCGCCCAATGCCTGACCTCTTCGAACCAGGCGCTCATTTCCGTCCGCTTCTTTTCGAACAGCGCGAAGACCGCGATGATCGCGATCCCCAGGCCGATGCCCGAGACGTACCACACCCAGGTCCAACCCAGGTTCGATGCGGCATGCCAGATCATCGTGAACATCGACACCGCCAGGAATCCGATGCCCAGGAACAGGAAGGAGCGAATGCGCGACCCCAGGCCGACGAAGACGCCCGCGATCGAGAACACCGCGAGCACGAGCGGCAGCCACGGCGCCCGAGCCACGCCGACGAGAAAGACGTCGGCGGTCGATGACAGGTAGATCGTGAGCAGACACGCGTAGTGCAGCATGGTCCGATGATGCTTCGATAGACGGTCCCGATTGAGGTGACCTGCCACCAGCACCACCAGCGCCATCGGCATGAACCACAACTGCGGGTGCCGTGTGATCGCCAGCGCCGGCGTCTGATGCAGCAGGTACCAGAGGCTGCCGTTGATCCCCAGCGCCGCCAGCGCGCCGAGCACCAGCGATCGCCTCATCGCGCCAAGCACCGCGTAGGTCGCGCCCGCCGCAAACAGGACGATCGACACGTGCACGTCCGAGGCCCCGATGAAGATCTCCAGGGCCGTCAGGCCCGGCAGCACGATGCCCGTCCGCGCGAGCGGCCGCCCGATCACTGCAAAGCCATGCCGACGGCACCAGGCCCCGGCGGACACGGCGGCAAGGGCGAACCCGATGAACCAGATGGGCCAGTATCGCGTGACGAATCCATGGAAGAGCCATGGCAAGCAGGATCGGATATGAACGCCAAGGGCGACGCCCAGACCTTCGGCGAGGTAGACGTACGCTTCTCTCACGGGGAGGGCGACGCCCAGCGCATCGAATCGCGGTCGCACGGCAAAGAGAATGCTGGACGCGATCAGCAGGGCGTATGCCACGATCAGGACCGCGACGGCCGGTCCGCCGAGCGGAATCTCGCCGCGCAGCATCGATCCGATTTCGACGAACATGACGCAGCAGGACAACGCGAGCACGAGGATTCCCGCGCCGATCACGTTGATGCGAATCGCATCGTGCCAGGGGCGACCCGGCTCCGACCGACTCGCCGCGATCCCGAACGCCGCCAGCGCGACGGACAGCGCCGAGATCAGCCCGACGATCCGATGCATCAGCGTGCCGTCGGGCGACGGTTCAAGCCACGTCCAGGCGAGAAGCACGCCCCCCAGGACAACCATCGCCAGGCAAATCGGCGAAAGAGGCGCCCACCGTTGACGAACGAGCACGGCGGCCGCCGCGCAGAACAGTGGCACCAGGCAAACCAGCAATCGCATCGTCATCGCGGGATGGGTCAGGCTGACGAACACCGCAAGGACGAGCGCCGGAATCGCGATGCCGCCGTTGGCGTACAGCAGCCACGATCCTGCCGCCACCTGCGCGGGCTCGGCTGCGGGTCGTCGGAATCGCTGGATCAGGACCGTCAGCAGCACGTAGGCGCCGAGACCGAGCGAAACAGCGACGGCGACCGCGCGCGTCGACGGATCGAACCGGGCAATCCCCAGGGCGAGCGCGGCAAGCCCCAGGACATAGAGGCATCGCGCTGCATGTCGGAACTCGGAATCCGCCGAACAGACTCCGATGAACACGACCGTCAGCATCAGCGCCAGCCCGCTTTCGACCGTCACGTCGGTGACCTTGATACCCGTCACCGTGCCCCACAAGGAGAAACCTGCGAACGCCGCGACGACGACGGTCGCCGCGATCGCGACGGCCTGATGGAACGACGGCAACCCGCCCGCCGGCGCCACGACGCAACGTCGGAGGAATCGGCGTTCGATCCACATCCAGACGGCCCCGGGAACCAGGATCGCGATCACGTTCGCCATGACGAGATTGCCGAAATTCTCGGTCAGCGACAGGACAGGTTGCCATTGAAGCGCGACGAACCATGAGGTGGCCGCCATGCACACGGCCGCCCCGCCGAGCCAGGCGAACGTCTGTCGCGGCGCCCATCCCCCCACCGCCAGACACAGTGCCGCCGACAAGACGAGCACGACCATCGAGGACCACGGTCGTTGCGGTGCATCCCACGCGGCTCTCAATGCGAAGACCGTGACCAGCGCGAAGTTGGCGAAGAGGCCCGCGATCGCGGCGTTCCGCGCCGCGGCCAGTCTGCCCGACCACTGCGGCGACAGCCTCTGAATCGCGGTCTCCATGGAGGCGACGATCGCCGTCCTGCACTCGGGGCACCCGCTCGATGTCACCAGCCCCCGGAGGTTGTACCCGCAGCTGGCGCATGCCAGGTCATGCTCGATGGCGGCGCCCCGGCCCATGGATCGCGTCGTCGCCGTCTCGAAGGACTCCAGCCAGCCGTGGCCCAGCATCCGCTTCAATTGCCGGGCGCCGCTGTACCACTGCACCCAGCCGGACACGACCATCCCTCCCGCCAGGACATGGAAGCACAACCAGTCACCGGTGTCGTAGGATTCCAGCGCGCAGGCGATCAGCACGACGCCGAAGGGCGCCCAGAGTTGCACGGGCAAGCCGACGCGCCCTTTCAGTCGATCCACGTCGAGCAGCGCGACTTCAGTCAGAACAAGGGCCAGCAGACCCCATATGGTGCCGACCGCGGCGACGCCGGCGGGGACCGAGCCCGGTGACCACCACAGCACGGCCGCCGCGAGCACGAGCACCGCCGCCATCGTGATACGGCCGATCAGCAACGGCCAATTCGGGTATTCCGGCGCTTCATCCAACCTGGAACGCCTCATCGCTCCGTGCCACACGAGGGCGACTGCGGCCGAGACGATCGCATTCAATTGAACGAGCCAGGCTGCCGATGCCGCGGTGAACCCGCCCGTCCCGCGAGCGATGATGCTCAGCTCCGCGCCGATGGAAGCGGCGCCGAACAGCACAGCGCAGACGGTTGCGTAAGCCCGATGCGGCCTGCTCATGGCGAGGCCGATGAGCGCACACCCGACCAGCCACGGTGGGCCGAGCAGAAGCAGCCGTAACGCCGCGACCGAACCCGTCGCGGACAACGCCGCTGCACCGCTGCCGACGGCCGGTAGATACGTCGCCGTCAGAAGGATCGCGGGCGCGGCGAACAGCACGAGCGATGCCAGGCGAAGATCCCCGATCGCAAGCACGTCGAGCAGGAATCGGAATCTGCTTCGTTCGAGCTCGCCGCACCACAAGGTGCGCGTGGATACCCCGACCGCAAGGGCGACGACGACCAGCGCCGAAAGCCAGCGCCACGCGCCGACCACCATGCGCCGATCTTCAAACATGGCCGCGATCAACACGATCGCGAACGCGACGACCAGGAGCAGTCCGTACGCCGCCGCGTGCCGCAAGCGTCCGTTCAATGGAAGCAACAGGGCCCCGGCCAGCATCGCGAGCAGCAACCACGTCACGACGCCTGACGCGTAGGCGTGATTCCCGGAAAACGACGACATCGACGACAATCCGTGCTCGACCGCGATGGCGGGCACGATGCTCCAGGCCGAAAGGACGCCCGTCCCGGCAAGCACGAATCCCGTCAGCAGTTGATCCGCCGACGGCGTCTTCGGATTCAGCAGACGCCTCGCCAGGGCGACCCAGGCCGGTTGCCGATCGGCCGGCCGTTCGCTTGACGCCGCCTCGTGTCGGTACCGGTCGATTCCGAACCGCAGAAGTGCCCAGAACAGGCAGAATCCGCCCGCCGACATCAGATGAGCCTGCCACAATCGCGGATCAGCCCAAGGGGCCTCGAGCGCCGCGTGCCAGGGTCGCGCGCCGAGCCAGTTCTGCACTACCGCCGCGCCGGCAGCGACGAGTGCCATCTGCGCGCCGGCGAACACGAGGCGCCAACGGTTCATGCACGCGACCGTCATCCATATCGCGGCCAGCCAGGTCAGGCGGATCGCCAGGGGCGCCAACGTGCCCGACGTCAGGTTGATCGCCATCGGCATGAGCGAGATCAGGGCCATCAGGGCCGCAAAGCGCGTCAAGGGATCGGCGAGCCTTACGGCATCGTTCGATCTCCCGATCGCTCTCACGATTCCGGCCGCTATCACGAACGCGGTGGCGCCGCCGAGCAACGCGGTCGACCACGCATAGGATTCGAACTCCAACGCGTAGACCAGCGCCTGCACGATCGCGAGCTGCGCAAGGACGCTGCCGAACCAGACGAGGTAGGTCTTTCGAATCCAACGGACGGCGACAAATGCGGCGGCCGCGTAGACGACATAGACCCACGTGATCGTCGACGGATCTCCCGACCTGCCGAATCCTCGCGCGGTGACCAGCGCAATGCTCGTCGCCGCGAGCGCCGCGGCGAAGGCGCCGTACGCGAGACGGTTCTCCGGGCGCAGCCAGCGCCGCGGATTCCACGCCATGACGGCGCATCCCGCCACGCCTCCCAGAAGCATCTTGCCCGTACTCGCGGAGTGCATCGCCGCGATCAGCACTCTTGGATCGTCGGCGCGCCAAGTCAGATCCCCGACGATCGCATGGAGTGCCAGGATCCACGCGGCCGTGAACCAGAACGCCGCGGCGGCGTGGAACGCAGGATGGTGCGACACCGCGATCAGTCCGAGCACGATCACGCCGTTGACCAGCACGGCCGGTAGAAGTCGCGACGGCGCCGGCCACCCCAGGCCGGCGCCGACGATCATGATCAAGGCGGCAAGCAACGCGATCGACGCCGCGACCGTCCGAAGCGGACCCGATTCGGTGGACGTCAATCGGTGCCAGCCGAGCAGACCGGTGACCAGCCCCGGACCGGCGACGGCGCAGACGAAAGGAGCGAGACGCTGAAGCGCGGCACCGATATCGCCGGTCATGTGCACAAGCAGACCGAGCGGCACGGCGCACGCGAACGTCTGAACGCCAAGATGCATCATCAGGCACCTGGCATCCTGATGCCGCAGCGTGGTCTCGAGCACGAACCGTCGAAGCGTGGCGATCATCGTGGCCGCGTACAGCCCGGCCGGCAGCATGGCCATGCCGATCAGCGCCACTTCGGACTGCGGTGAGAACAGCTTCAGGAACAGCGAGGACGCCGAGATCCCCACGGCGCCGAAGGCGAACAATCTCGGCGCGATCGGCATGATGACGCGGCCGGCCAGGAGCGTGAGCCAGCCGAACAGCGCCACCGCGCCCAACTCGATGACCGTCGTCCAGCCCAGCCCGATGCCATCGCGTTCCGAGAGCGCGGCGAAGGCCAGAAGATTGAGCGGCACGAGAAGCGTCGAGATCGTGAGGACGGCGTGCCCCGTGGTCGGCAGCTTCCAGCGGTGCTGCACGAAGAGGCCCGCCGCGAACAACGCCGCCGTCACCGTCGTGAACACGACGAACTTCACGACGGGAATGGCCGCGATCTGCGACCAGAGGCTGATGACGAGCGCCGTCGAACAGCACAGGATCAGCAGACCGCCCACCAGCTCTCCCCAGCGAATATTTCTTTCCGCCATGAAGCTGACGAGGATTTCGGTAAACGGTCGGCGCGGTTCGCGGACCGGCTTTGCGGGTGGTGCAGTGGGCGGTGCAGCGGGCGCCGTCACCGGTGCCGCAGGCGTTTTCACAACGTCGACCGGGCGCGACGCAGGTGTCCGAGCGACCGTCGGCGACGCAGGGACGCTTCGTGAAGGTGCCACGGGTTCAACGGTGGCTCCCGCCTCGCGATCGTCGGTGCGGACGTCCTTCGGGGCCGAAGCGGGTGGCGTCGCGTCGTCAGCAAGCGCCTTCATCAGCCGCGCATAGGTCTGCTGATCGACCAGGTTCCGCGACAGGAGCCGACCCAGACATCGCGCCGTCGCGGCGCGGTCCTCGTGCACCGTGGGCACGAAGCGCTTCTCGGGCTCCGGCGACCGCGTCCCACGCAGCAGGCGCGCCAGCGCCACCCATATCCCGTGGCCGACCAGCGTCACGAGCGACAGAACGACAATTAGAGTGAGGACGAATTCCAATGCGGAACGCCTCAGTCACCCCCCGCGTCCGACCCGAATGCCAGCAAACGTCCGTCGACGTCGCGCACGGCGAATTCCCAGTTGTTGTACTCACTCTGCAGCGTCGGCGGGTACGCGACGTTCGCGCCGTCGGATTCGACCTGCTCGAAGAGGGCCCTGGCGTCACGAACCCAGAAGTACGCGTCCCAGGGGCCGCCGCAGGGTGACGGCTCCGGGTTGTTGGTTCGGATCATCGACGGGTCGTCCGCCGTCTTCAGCATGACGATGATGCCGTCTCGACGCGGCATCGCGAAGCATGGCGGCTCGCCCCAGAGTTCCGGCTGCGTGAAGCCCAGCTTCTGCACGTAGTAGTCTGTCGCCGCAACGACGTCGCGCACGAAGAACAGGGGAGCGACGCCGATCAGTTCCCTGGAGGTCTTGTCTGCCATGCTATTGTCCGCGAAGAGGCGGCCGGCCTGGCCATGAAACGCCGGCCCGATCGGTCGTCAGTAGGATACGTCATTTCGTGCGTGGCGATCGCACCATGACCCGCGAGTGCACCTTGAGCGAAGTACCCGATCCTCGGCCCGCGTCGAGCGGCCGCGTCGTCACGCTGGCGCTCATGTTCGCCTGTCATGCCCTGCACCTGTTCGGGTTCGGGGCCATCGGGCTGTTCCTGCCGCTGATCCGCAAGGATCTCGGCATCAACTACACCCTGGCCGGCGTCCTGTCCGCGTGCTCGGCGCTGATCTACGCCGTCATGCAGATTCCGGCCGGGGCCCTCGTCGATCGATTCGGGCCGCGCCGCATCTTCGCCGTCGGCACGTTCGGGCACGCGGTCACGGTCCTGTTCATCGGCCTGGCCCCCGACTACCTCACGATGGCGGCGTCCATGCTCATGAACGGCTTCTTCCGAAGCCTGGTGTTCACCCCGGGCCTGATCATGATGAGCGTCTGGTTCGCGCCCGAGCGTCGCGCGACGGCGATGGCCGGTTTCATGTCGGCCGCATTCGTGTTCAGCGCGGCGCTCATGACGATCGGCCCCCGCGTGGAAATCTGGCAGGGATGGCGATTCTTCTTCGTCACCTGCGGGGCGCTCGCCGTCGTCATCGCGGCGGTCTTCGGCCGGGCCGCGTCGGATCCGCCGAGCGCCCCGGCCCCGACGCGCGTGGCCTGGTCCGAGGTGCTCGGCCTGTTCCGCCACCGTTTCATGCGCATCGTGGCAGGCATCCAGTTCGTCCGTCTCGCCGTCGTCTACTCGCTGTTCTTCTGGCTCCCGACCTTCCTGGTCGACGACGTCGGACTGTCGCTTCAGGCGTCCGGCCTGATCATCGCGATCGCCACGCTGCTCGGGGCGCCGTCGGGCCTCGTCGGGGGATACGTCTCGGACCGGACCGGTCGCCCGGTGCTCGTGATCTGCGTCGCGCTGACCGCCCTCACCGCGACGCTCTCGACCCTCGCCCTGACCGAATCGGTGCCCGTCATCGTGATCGCCATCACGGGCACCTTCCTGTTCATGCAGTGCTATTTCGGTCCGCTGTTCGCCGCGCCGATCCACATCCTCGGATCGCGCGTGGCCGGCGTCGCCAGCGGCTTCGGAAACTTCTTCGCGAACGTGGGCGCGTTCCTGTGCGGTTTCCTGCTCGGGGTCCTCCGTGACCAGACTGGTTCCTTCGCGTCGGGATTCGTCCTGCTGGCCGCGCTGGCGCTGATCGGCGTCGTGCTGGGGCTGATGCTGGAGCGCGAGCATGCGAAGCACGCGAAGCACGCGGATGGGATGCAGGATTCGTAGCCGCCCGCCGCCGCCGCTATGATAAGAAAGCGGCGAACACCGGGAGTCTCTTCCGATGCCACTATTGCCGCGCGACCTCATCCTCGAGACGCTGAAATTCCAGCAGCCGCCGGCCTGCCCGTACTACGTCTGGGTTCACCCGGAGGTGGTGCCGGCGCTGGCCGAGCACTACGGCGCCGAACAGTTCATCGGGCCGTCCGACGGCACGCAGAGCTACGCCGGCAGCTGCTCGATCATGATGGAGATCAACGCGCTGCCGGTATGGGAGCAGGACGGCCGGTACGTCGATGACTTCGGTGTCGAGTTCCGGCGCGGCGCCGCGCTGCACGTCGAGCAGCCCGCGCTGCCCGAGTCGACGCTCGCCGGGTACACGTTTCCCGACCTCGCGACCGATCGGCATTTCGCGGATCTTGGCGACCGCCTCGATGCCCATTCCGACCGCTTCCGCATCGTCCAGCTCGGCATGATGTTCTTCGAGCGGGCGTGGAGCCTGCGCGGCATGGAAGCGTTTTTCATGGACCTGCACGAGCACCCGGCATTCGTCGACGACCTGCTCGACGGGCTCGAATCGGTTTGCACGGGACTGATCGATCGCCTGGTGCGCGATCACGGCGGCCGGATCGACGCGATCGGCCTCACCGACGACTACGGCGGACAGAGCAGTCTCCTGATCAGTCCCGAGCACTGGCGCCGCTTCATCAAGCCGCACCTGAGGCGCCTTTACGACCGCATTCACGACGCGGGCAAGTTCGTCTACATGCATTCGTGCGGGCACGTCCTGCCGATCATCGGCGACCTGGTCGAGGTCGGCGGCAACATCCTGCAGCCTGTCCAGCCGGAAGCCATGGACGTGCTCGAGGTGAAGCGCCGCTTCGGCCGCGACGTCTGCCTCATGGGCGGCATGAGCACGCAGCGAACGCTGCCGTACGGCACTCCCGACGAAGTCCGCGCCGAGGTGCGCGACACCGTCGCGCGACTCGGCGCCGGAGGCGGATACATCGCCGCGCCCGCCAAGCCGATCCTTCCCGGCGTGCCGATCGAGAACGCGATCGCGCTGATCGACGAGCTTTCGTTCGGACAGGGCAGGGCATGACCGGACGCGATCGAATTCTTGCGGCATTGCGCGGTGACCCGCCGGACCGGGTCCCGTATTTCGATCTCTACATCGATCCGAAAGTCATCGGCGCGCTCCACCCCGGCCTGTCCTACGAGCAGTTCGTCGAGGTCGAGGACATCGACGGCGTCTGCTGTCTCGCGATCGTCGACGATTTCGAGCGGGTCGAGTGGATCGATCGCGACGCGAGGCTGTACCGCGACAAGTGGGGCGCCGTCCAGCGGCTCGTCGGTGACGAGCTGCTTCCTCTGGTCGAGGCGCCCGCGCGCATCGAAACCGACGACGACCTCGATCGCTACGTCCCGCCCGATCCGAAGGCGTCGCCCGCGCTGCCCGCGGCGCGCCGTCTTGTCGAACGTTTCAAGGGCGAGCGCGCCGTCATTGCCGTCGGCGAAGCGACGTTCGCGCCCCAGCAGTACCTGCGCGGCGGTCTCGAGAACCTGCTCGTGGATTACATCGATCGTCCGCGATTCTGCGAAAGGCTTGCCCGCATCGGCGTCGAATACTACAGCGCGCTGTACCGGTTGCTGATCGAGGCCGGGGTCGACGTGGTCCTGCTCGGCGACGACTATGCAGGCAACCAGGGTCCCATCATGTCGCCCGCCCATTTCGAACGGTTCATCCTGCCGGGGCTCACCGCGGTCGTCAGCGCCGTTCACGATGCCGGCGGCCGCGTCATCAAGCACAGCGATGGAAATATCTGGCCACTGATGGACAGGCTCGTCTCCGCAGAACCGGACATGCTCGGACCGCTGGAGCCTGCGCACATGGATCTGGGGAAGGTACGTGAGCATGCGCAGGGATGCATCGGCGTCATGGGCAACGTCGACGTGGACCTGCTCGCGCGCGGCACCCCCGAGGAGGTGCGCCGGGTCACGAGGCGCCTGCTCGAGGAGGTTTCGCCCGGCGGCCGGCACATCATCTCGTCAGGGAACACCATCACCTCGTACGTGGTCCCTCGAAACTACCGCGCCATGCTCGATACGATCAAGGCCTGCGAAGCTCGCCCAATCCGTTCATAATGACTTCGTGAAACCGACACCCCCCACCGTTCTCGCGCTGATCGCGATCTCGACCCTCACGGCCGTATCGGCACAGGCCGACGAGCAAAGCCCACGGGTCCCGGACTACGTGGTCTACCGGCCTACCGCCGTGCCGGACCGGATCGTGCTCTGCTGGTCCGGCGACCCCGTGACCACGCAGGCCGTGAACTGGCGCACCGACGCGTCGGTGCTCAGCGGCGTCGGGCAGCTGGCGCCGGCGGGAGACGGCCCCGGTTTCGTCGGAACAGCGCAGACGTTCGAGGCGACGACCGTCCGGCTCGACACCGACCTGGGTCCGGCGCACTACCACGCCGTGAACTTCAAGGATCTCGCCCCCGACACCACGTATGCCTATCGCGTCGGAGACGGCGTCAACTGGAGCGAATGGTGCCAGTTTCGAACGGCCGCCCGCGAGCCCCGGCGGTTCAGCTTCATCTATTTCGGTGACGCGCAGAACGAAATCAAGTCGATGTGGTCGCGCGTCGTTCGGACCGCGTACCGCGACGCGCCCAAAGCGGCGTTTCTCCTGCACGCCGGTGATCTCGTCGACGCGGCGAACAGCGACGGCCAGTGGGGTGAATGGTTCTACGCGGGCGGGTTCATTCACCGTTCGACGCCCTGCGTGGCGACCCCGGGCAACCATGAATACGCGGACGGCCTGTCGCGGCACTGGCGACCCGTGTTCTCGTTTCCGCTCAACGGCCCGAAGGGCCTCGAGGAAACCGTCTACTACTTCGACTACCAGGGCGCCCGCATCGTGTCGCTGAACTCGATGGAGCAGCAGGAAACGCAGATCCGCTGGCTCGAACGGGTGCTTTCCGGGAACCGGCCGGCGTGGACGATCCTGACGTTTCACTACCCGATCTACTCGGCGGCCAAGGACCGCGACAACCCGGAGCTGCGCGCCGCGTGGCAACCGGTCTTCGACGGTTTCAAGGTCGATCTCGTGCTCCAGGGTCATGATCATGCGTACGCCAGATCAGGGCTCATGGCTCACGAGAACGTCGCGGAGGGCGTCACGAAGCGAAGCCCGGGCGGCACCGTCTACGTCGTGTCGGTCAGCGGACCCAAGATGTACGCGGTCAAGGAGGGGACGAACATGCGCAGGACGGCCCAGGGGATGCAGCTCTACCAGGTCATTACCGTCGACGGCGATCATCTGCGCTACGAATCAAGAACGGCCATCGGCCGACTTCATGACGCGTTCACCCTGCGCAAGAGGCCCGGACAGGTGAACGATCTGGTCGAACTTCCCGTTGACGGCACGCCCGGTCCCTGACCATGACCGCGGCGCGACACCGCGACTTCGAGCAGTGCCTTGATCTGAATCCGCACTGAAGACCAGGGGCCGGAGGGCCGGAATCAGTCACGTCGACCGCTGAGCAAGCCGGCTCCCGTCGTGGTCGTGCTGGAGCCGGAACAAGCGCAACCAGGAAACGATGCATGCCCACGCTCGACGCCAATTCACTTCGCACGCTCGCATGCGACGTCTACCGCGCCGCCGGAACGCCCGAGCCGATCGCCCGGATCGTGAGCGCCTACCAGGTGGACACCAACCTGTACGGTCACGATTCGCACGGCTGCGTGTCGATTCCGCGCTTCGTTCGCGACATTGAAACCGGCAAGATCGTGCCGGACGCGGAGCCGGACGTCGTACGGAACGACGGCCCGACGGCCCTTCTGAACGGCAACCGAAGCTTCGGGCAGTACAGCGCTTCGCTTGCGGTGCGGCGCGCGATCGACGCCGGCCGCCGGTTCGGGCTCGGCGCCGTCGGGATCACCAACTGCAATCACGTCGGCGCGCTCTGGGGTTACATGAAGTCCGTGGTGGACGAGCACATGGTCGGGATCATCGCCTGCAGCGCGGGCCCGCGCGGCGGCTCGATGGTGCCGTTCGGCGGAATGAAGCCCGTGCTGGCCGGCAACCCGATCGGCTTCGGCGTACCCGGCGGCTCGCGCCCGCCGATGATCACCGACATGTCGACCGCCGTGGCCGCCGGCGGCAAGGTGCTCATGGCTTTGCAGAGCGGAGAGAAGATCCCCGATCACTGGGTGCTCGACGCCGAAGGCCGCCCCACGACCGATCCGGCAAGCTTCATGACGCAGGATCTGCAGATCATCGGGGCCATGCGGCCGTTCGGCGGCCACAAGGGCTACGCGCTGGCCATCCTCGCGGAGGTGCTCGGCGCCGTGCTCACCGGTTACGGCGCCGCCTACAAGGACGACTACATCGAAGGTAACGGCACGTTCGTCATCACCATCGACGTCGCCCGCTTCACCGACGTCGAAACATTTCGCGACGAGGTGGACCGATTCTTCGCCGCGATCAAGTCAGTCCCGTGCGATGACAAGACCGACGAGATCCTGATCCCCGGCGAAATGGAGATGCGCTCGTTCGAGCAGCGCTGCCGCGAAGGGATTCCGATTCCGGACGGAACCTGGCAGACGATCGTGGAGGCGGCGGAATCGGTGGGCGTGAAGGCTGCAGTTTGAGATGAGCAATTCGAAGGGAATAGCCACGAAAAGCCACGAAAAGCGGAAACATACGATCCCGACTTTCTGAACCGACAGTGGATCGGCGGATTCGCCGGCGCGACCCGCGAATTCTTCGTTCCTTTTTTGTGGCTTTTCGTGGCTTTTGGTGGCTTTGAACCCGCGTCCGACCGGTTACACCCTTTTGAACTTCAAATCTGCTTGGGATTCGGGATTTCGAGTTTCCGCGCCCTGCCTCACGATCTGGCAAACCACTTCTCTCCTGTCCGCAACGGAAACATCGCCGTCTCCTCCCGGCTCGGGTCGAACCACACCCACTGCGGTTCCAGGTACGCGACGCTTCCGTGATGACCGGGCGCGACCGAAGGATCCGTCATGAAATCCATGCGCCGCCAGACGCTGATAAGACGGCAGCAGTCGCCCGAGCGGATGAGCCTGCGGTATGCCTCCACGACGCGGGCGGGCTTCGTCGGCAGGCCGCGCCCGGCCCGCACGCAATCCTTCATCGACGCGCCGTCACCGATCCGCTGCGCGACGTCGACGGCCGACAGCGGCCGATCGTCCTCATAGTGAAGGTCAAAGTTCGCATCGTGGAGGATCCACCTGCCCTGCTCCTGGTCGAGCACTTCGCAGAGGAAGTGGCCGTCGTTCGAACCGATCGCCCTGGTGACCGCGATGCAGCGAGCGCGGAAGCCCAGCGCGGTCGCCAGGCTTGCGAACACCACGCCGAAGTGCACGCACATCGCCACCTTGCCGCGCCCGGAGTGCCCGCGGTCGCGGCGCGCCCAGTCCAGGATCGTCGGCGCGTCCCAGGGGCAGTACGGCGGACCGAACGGGTCGTGCGACCAGCGCGTCGCCACCCAGGTGCGCAGCGCGAGCAGTCGGCGCCACGGATCCGACGATCGCGTGACGGACCTCGGGATCATTCGGCGCAGTTCGGCCAGCTTCGGATGCTTCGGGTCGGGGTATACGACCTTCCCGGGAGCAGGGTCGTGCAGTGCGGCGCTTCGGCTTCGCAGGCGCACGACGTACTCGCCGGTCAATGCGCCGTAGAGTCCCATGCAGTCATTTTGCCATGATTCGCCGCCATCGAAGCTGATGGCGCTGCCCGATCGACCGGCTCGTCCGGCAATGCCCAGCTTCCACGCGTTCATCGCGGGCGTGTCGCACTCGAAATCGAACTGGTTCGCGCCCGCACGGAGTCGTCCCTTCCCGACTCGCAGTCGATGCCACGACAGGTTCGGCGGACTGCCGGTAATTCTTCCGAGCGCGCGACCGTTGAGCCGAACCCGCAGCGGGACGCCGCCGCCTCCGTCGTAGGGAGCGGCGATGAACCAGAGATCCGCGCCGGCACCGGCCGCCGAAGCCGGGAGCACGAACGTCTTCCTGGCTCGGCGCCAGCGCGTGAGATCCTCGTTGTGATCCTTGAGGATCCGTCCGTCGTCATTGAGAAAGAGCCTGCTCATCTCGAACGTCAGACGTGCTCGAGCGGCCATTCGTAGAACACCAGCGGCAGTCGATCGGCGGCGAACTCGTCGATGCGTTCCGGCCCGAACAGCAGCTTCGCAAGGCGCGGCCGATCGACCGTGACCGTGGCGCCGCCCCGCGTAAGCGTGTAGAGGCCGTCCGCTTCCGCCAGGTCGACGTCGTCCAGGCCGAACGCGTCGAGGATGCCTCGCGGATCGACGACGTAGAGCATTCCCCAGTACTCGCGATTGACCGGAAGCGATCTCGGCCGAAGCCCCTCGATGAAGCCGTGGCCCGCTCGCGGCGCGATCACGCCCATGATCTCGCTGAGGGGCACCCGCGTCTTCGCGTCGATCTCGATGTCGCCCGTCCGACGGCGGGCCTCTGCCAGGAACCACGCCCGCAGCAGCCCGGCGACCAGGTCGGCCGAACCGCCCCACTCCGTGATCGACCCGCCGCGATCGATGAGGTACGACACCGGATCGGATCCGCGACGCGCCACGACGATCCGCGGCCCCGCGGCGACGTCCGGATCGCTGCCCGAGCCCAGCAGCGTGCGCATGAGACCGGCGGTGCGCACGCCGCCGAGTCGATCGGCCCGGCGGAGGGCGACGACCGCGTCCAGTACATCGTCGTCGAATGGATCGTCGTGACAGGCGTACGTCACGTCACCCGGCAGCGGCGCGAACATCTCGACGTTCGAATGATTGAGCTGGATGTCGTACTGGACGGCCGCGTTCTCCCAGCCGAGGCGACGGTACCACTTCGCGATGTTCGTCGTGAGCCGCCCGACGTGACAGCCGAGCTCGGCCATCCGCGCCTGCGCGCCGCGCATCACCGTGGTGGCGAGGCCCCGGCCGCGATAGCCGGTGCGCGTCGCGAGACAGTTGATCCCGCCGACGCTCAGTCGCGCCGCCCCGACCTCGATCTCGTTGACCCAGATCGCCACCGTGGCCACGACCAGCGCACCGTCCGTCACAACGACGATGTTTTCGAGGTTGTCATCGTTGTAGATGAAGGGATAGTCGACCGCGATCGACGGCGCGTGCCCCTGTTCGACGCGCATGACCTCGTCGGCAAGGTTGAGCACGCCGTCCAGCTCGCCCGGCCGCGCCGGGCGCGGTCCGTCCAGGTCCTTGTTCGTCCGGGTGCCGCTCATGGTGAAGAACCTTATCGGGGATCGAGTGCCCAGAGCATAGCGACCGCCGGCGCGAACGTGGCGCACCTGGCGAACCGGAGGCGTCAGCCCGGGCGTCGAATGGCGCCGGAAGTAACGACTGGTCGAACCGTGTCCACGGCCGGTCCCGGGACAAGACGACATCGCGTCGAGCCGATGACGGACACATGAGCACGACTCTCAAGCTGACGTCCGGATCCGATACCGCCGCGGCACCGTCCGAGCCGCTGATCCTCAACCACCGCGGCATGGTCCGGTATTTCGTCGGCGCCGTCGCCATGCTGGTAGGTCCCCCCTTCACCGTGATCGGAACGGGCGCTACGTATCACCTGTTCACCGGCCGCTTCGAAGGGCCGTGGCTCATGCCACCCGTCTTCGCCCTCGCAGGTCTGGGGGTCATCGCGCTGGGGATCGTGATGCTTTTCGGACACAGGACGATCGTGATCGATCCATCCGAACGATCCGTCACCTCGACCTGGACCTGTCTCGCCCACCGCAGCCGCCGTACGTTCGCGTTCGACCACTTCGACATGGTCGGCGTGGCTTCGATTCGCAGTAGCGCAGCCGAGTACGGAACCACTTCGACGAGCTACGCAATCGAGCTTCGCGGCGAGACGGATCTCACGCTGCCATGGTGTTCGGAGGACCTGGGTCGGGCCCTCGCCAAAGCGTGCGAGGTCGCGCATGTGATGAAGCTGCGGGTCGACGAGCATCCGCGAACGACGACCGCCGGCCTGTTGCGATGGCTCGAAGGCGGCTACCGGAGCCATTAAACTGAATCTAACGATTGCCGCGTTCTCGCCTCGATGTATCGGCGATGCGTTTCGACGTAGCAGTGCCGGATCATCTCGCGCGTCTCGTCGTCCGGCATGAAGCCTTCGGCGAAGCCGGGCACCGCCGGTTCGATCGCGAGACGCGCCGCGTCGATGAAGTGGCGCACCAGGTCGATCGGGTCCTCGTTGCCGACCGCGAAGCGGATGGTCGTCGGCTCGATGCCCGCATTGCGCAGGGCCTTGTCGTCCAGCTCGGAATGGGTCGTGAGCGCCGGGCAGCTCACGATCGTGTTCGGCTGACCGAGGCTGATCATGTGGCCGAACGTCGGCTCCAGGCAGTCGAAGAACCGATGAAACGCCTCACGGGGCACGCCGTCCATGTGAATCGTGAACAGCGGCGCGGGCAGACCGAGGTGCATCAGGCGCTGCCGCAGCGCCGCGTTCTCGTCGGCGTCCAGGCCGTTGCATCGCACGTGGATGTTCGGATGCCGGTCGAGGAACCGCGCGAGGATCAGCGTGTTGACGCACTTCTCCAGCATGCGAAGCTCGAGTGTGCGCATGCCTGCAAGCACCTCGAACGACGCGTCCGCGCTCAGAAAGGCGCCCTTGACGTAGTACACGTTCCAGAACATCGTCTGGTCCCATGACACGCCGCCGGCCGATTCCCCCTTCGGAATGAACATGTCCTCGTTGCGACCGATCACGACCCCCGCGATCGTCGATCCGGTGCCCGCGAGATCCTTCGTGTAGCTGTGGATGACGAAGTCGGGCCGCTCCTCGACCGCCTCGCGCTGCAGCGGCCGGCTGAGAAAGGGCGTGGCCACCGTCGCGTCAAGGATCACCCGCAGCCCCTCCGCGTGCGCCGCGCGGCAGATGGCCGGCACGTCCAGCACGTAACCGTGCGGGTTGCACGGCGACTCCAGGAACACGTAGGTGCGACGGAACGGCTGCGTCGCGGGATCGAGCAGGTCGGCATACTCGTGACGGGCGCGGTGCCAGCACGCGACGAACTGCTCCGCCGTCGCGCCGTCGAACGTCTCGACACGGATCGCGAGGTTCGCGGGACGGGCGTACCAGTCGTGAATGAGCTGGTACGACCCACCGTACACGGTGCGGTTCATGATCAGGATGTCGCCGTACCCGAGCACGTGCGACAGCGCGGCATCGATCGCCGCCATGCCGCTGCTGAAGTTCCAGGCCAGGTATTGATCGGCGTACGGTCCCGCCTCGAGATCGACGATGTGGTTCGCCAGCGACAGCGACGTGGGGTTGAGCAGTCGCGAGTAGATCTCCAGCAGCAGCTCGCGGCCCTTGAACGCATCCTCGATCCACTCCGCGCAAGCGTAGATGTAGGTCGCCGTCCGCGCGATCACCGGGGTCGCCGAGAAGAGCGCCGTCACGTTGTCGAAGATCGAGTACGATCCCTTCGAGACGCGCGTCGACCGGCTGTAGTCGAAGCCCTGGTAGCTGCGGCGGAACGGGTTCTGCAGCGAATCGAGGATCTTGGCGAGCTGGAACGAGAGAAACTTCTTCGCGTTGAAGCGCGCGATGCGATCGGCGCCGCCGATCCGGTCGATCGAGTCGAACGTGAGTCGCCAGAGCTGATCGACATCGCCCTGGCACGCGTAAAGATGCGTGGCGGCGCGGCACAGCGCCGCTCCGAACGGATCGGCCGGGTCGATGCCGAAATGACGCAGCTGCTCGCGCGCGAGGGCGTCGGCGTCGCTTGCCTTCGTGGAGTTGCGCAACGGTGACAGGCGGCGCATGGCCTCTGGCGCCGCGTTGCCCGTCTCCGGTGGCGTGGCCTGCGAACCGGTCATGGTGCACTCCGTGATCGGCAGGCTGCATCCTGCACCATGGCAGTGTAACGGCACCTCGGGACAGGTTTCCAACCGTCCTGCGATGCGGCCCGATCCACCGGAATAATCCCCACACCCCTTGACACTCGCCACCCCAGTCCTGAAACTCTGCCACCACCCAGAAGGAACAAGCACTTGAAGCGATACAGAAAGGACAGCGACATCCGGGTTGCCGTCATCGGATACGGCGGCGCTTTCAACATGGGCCGGCACCACCTCGAGGCGATGGCACAGGCCGGAATGACGCCGTCCGCGGTCGTCGAGCTTGACCGGAAGCGCCTCGCGATCGCCGCGACCGACTTCCCGGGCATCGAGCAGTACGACTCCGTCTCCGCGATGCTGCGCCGCTCGGGCGCCAACCTCGCGGCCATCATCACCCCGCACAACACCCACGCGAAGCTCGCCATCCAGTGCATGCGGGCAGGACGACATATCGTCTGCGAGAAGCCGTTCGCGGTGACGACGGCGGAGTGTGATCGCATGATCGAGGCCTCCCGTCGGCACCGGGTGGCACTGTCCACGTATCACAACCGCCACTGGGACGGGTGCGTGCTCCAGGCGCTCGACATCATCCGCAAGGGCACGATCGGCGAAATCGTGCGCGCCGAAGCCGCCATGGGCGGGTATTCGAAGCCCGGTGACTGGTGGCGCTCGAGCCGCTCGATTTCCGGCGGGATCCTCTACGACTGGGGCGTCCACTTCCTCGAGTACGCCCTGCAGCTGATCGACGACCGGATGGTGGAGGTCACGGGATTCGCCCATCACGGATTCTGGGCCCCGAAGACGCCGTGGAAGAAGGACACGATCGAGGACGAGGCGAGCCTCGTGGTCCGCTTCGCGCGCGGAGCCTGGCTCAAGCTGACGATGACCACCATCGACGCCAGCCCGTCTTCGAACTGGTTCGAGATCACCGGCACGCAGGGCAAGCTCGAGTTCGACCATCAACGGTGGACGACGACGGTGCCCCGCGGCGCCCGCACCGTGACCACCAGCGGCAGCAATCCGCCCCACCAGTACCAGCGGTTCTACGCCAATATTCGCGACCACCTCGTGCGCGGCACGCCGCTGATCATCACGCCGCAGTGGGCGCGGCGCCCGATCCACGTGCTCGACCTCGCGGTGCAGAGCGCTCGAAAGGGCAGGGCGATGAGGACGAAATACGATTGACCGTTTCCGTCACCGTTCCAACCGAAGAGTCCCCATGAAACTCACCACCTTCACTCATGATCGTCAGCAGAAGATCGGAGCGGTCATCGCCGATGAATCGCTCGTCGTCGACCTCGAGGCCGCGGACCGCCGCGCGGCGCGGCGCGAGAAGCGCGAGCGCGCCGACTTTTTCGGCGACATGCTCGGCTTCTTCGACGCCGGCGGAAAGGCCCTTCGACTCGCGAAGCAGCTCGTGCGCGAGGTCGACGACGGCAAGGCGAAGGCCGACGGCCGGATCACGCACCGGCTGCGTTCGGTCCGGATCGGCGCGCCGATGCCGAACCCGAGAAAGATCTTCTGCCTCGCCGGCAACTTCGCGGACCACGTGGCCGAGTCCGTCGCGAAGCTCGGCGTGAAACGTCCGACGCCGCGCGTCTTCATGAAGCCGCCGTCGAACACCGTCATCGCGCCCGGCAGTCCGATCCTTCTGCCGCCGGTCACCAACGCGATCGACTGGGAGGGGGAGCTGGCGGTCGTGATGGGCCGCAAGGCCAAGGGCGTGAAGGCGAAGCAGGCCCTGCGGTACGTGGGCGGCTACACGATCATGAACGACGTCTCCGAGCGGAAGCTCAACCTGAAGCGGCGGAAGGCGTACGCGGCGTTCGACGAGTTCTTCGACTGGCTGAACGGCAAGTGGCTGGACTCCTTCGCGCCGCAGGGTCCGTGGATCGTGACGTCCGACGAGATCCGCGATCCGCAGACGCTCGACATCAGCACCTACGTCAACGGCGATCGCAAGCAGCACAACAACACCCGGCAGATGCTCAGCACGGTCGCCCGGACGATCGAGTACATCTCGGAGATCATCACTCTCGAGCCCGGAGACCTCATCAGCACCGGCACGATCTCCGGCGTCGGCGCCGCCAGCGGCACGTTCATGAAGCCGGGCGACAAGGTCGAGATCCGCATCTCGAGGATCGGCTCGCTGAAGAACCCGGTGCGCAAATCGGCGAAATAGGAGATTCTGACTTCGAAGTGCTTCAAAGCCCCCCCTTTCCAAGAGGGGTTGGGGAGGTTGCGAGCGCAACCCGCGCCCTTTCGATTTCTGATTGCGATTCCAGATGGAGCGCGAACGCATGCCGACTTCAGATCAAGACTCGAGAATCCAGAATCAAAAATCCATCTGCGTATTCTGCTCGTCGCGGTCGAAGATCGATCCGGGCTTCACGCCCGTGGCGCGCGAGCTGGGCTCGATCATCGCCGAGCGCGGTCATGAGCTGGTCTACGGCGGCACGGACATCGGACTGATGGGCAAGCTCGCCGAATCGGCGCGGCAGCGCGGCGGCCGCGTGATCGGCGTCATTCCCCAGTCGATGGTCGATCACGGCATCGCGGACATGGCATGTGACGAGCTGATCGTCACCGATGACATGCGGACGCGCAAGACGCTCATGGACGAGCGCGCTGACGCGTTCGTGGCGCTGCCGGGCGGCTTCGGCACGCTGGAGGAGCTGGCCGAGGTGCTTGTGCTGCGACAGCTCGACATCATCGACAAGCCGATCGCGCTGATCAACAGCGGCGGGTTCTATGACTCGCTGCTGAAGTTCTTCGACGAGCTGTTTGAATCGAAGTTCGCCAGACAGCGGCATCGCGAAACGTACTTCGCAGCCGAGTCCCCGCTTGCAGCCATCGAAACCATCGAGCGGGAGTGGGGTCTGGGATCCAGGTTCTAGCAGGGTCTGGGGTCCACCCCCCCCGGCTGACGCCGGGGGTACGCCGACCTATCGCGCGCACGACCGGCGAACCGCGCGGCGTCAGCCCGCGGGTCGAATGGCATGGCGATCTGAATCCGCATCGGTACGCCGCCACCTCTCCGTACCCCGTACCCTTTACCCCGGCCCCTATACCCCAGACCCCAGACCCCGCTCCGCCG
>NYZC01000356.1 GCA_002686995.1 Phycisphaeraceae bacterium
GACGGCTGCGCCCGTCCTCGCTCCAGATGCTCATGTTCCCCGTGGCGCCATGGACGCCGAACCATGCGTACCACCAGTAGTCGAGGCTCACGGACTTTCCTGAAAAGGTCAGGCCCGTGCCGTAGGTTCCGGGCGGCTGATGCAGCTCGAGACCGGCCTTGATGACGTCGTCCCACGTGGTCGGGGGGCCGAGGCCCGCGGCGTCGAACAGGTCCTTTCGGTAGTACATCGCCCGCGGATCGAGAAAGTAGGGCAGGCCCATGAGGCGGTCGTTCGTGCGGAACGCATCGAGGCCGGACGCGACGAAGTGAGCAAGGAACGACGAGGGCAGAAGGTCGTCGAGAGGCCTGATCTCGTCGATCCCCATCCATTCGCTCAGCCACAGCGACGCCACGTTCGCCAGGTCCGGCGCCTGGCCGCCGCCGATCTGCGTGACGAGCAGGTCGTGCCCCTGCGGCCAGCTGTAAACGTCCAGGGACGCCTCGATTTGCTTCTGACCCTGATTGAACGCTTCGATCAGGGCCTGCGTGTCGGCCTTCATGTTCTCGTCGTAATCCATGACCACCAGGCGCAGCGGCTTGCGCTTCACCGCGACGCCCGGTCCCTCCACGCGATCCGAGCAGCCAGGAACCAGCAGACCGGCGCCGCCGGCGGCCATCGCCTTGAGTACCTGCCGACGCGAGACGCTGCCTGCTTGCGTGTTCTTCTTCATCGATTGACGCCCTGGGGAATTCATTTCACGAGATTCGAAGGGACCGCGTCGTGCACTGGCCGACGCGCAGTTCGAAATGGTATCTTCTCCGGTGCGGCATCACAGGTGAACGAAATGAGCGCCCTTACGAGTCTGAATCTCGGCATCGTCGGAGCGTGCGGGCGAGGCGGCAGCTTCAAGGCAGCCTGCGACGCCATCGGCCGCGTGCGCGTTCACGCCGTGTGTGACATCGACGCGAACGGACTCGGCGCTGCGGCCGAGCGCCTCGGCGCGTCGGAGCGATACGAGCGATACGAGGACATGCTGAGCTCGTCCGAACTCGATGCCGTGATCGTTGGCACGCCCATGCACCTGCACGTCCCGCACTCGCTTGCCGCGCTGGAGCATGGTCTGCACGTGCTTTGCGAGGTGCCGGCCGGCGTCTCCGTGGAGGAGTGCCGCACGCTGACCGAGACCTGCGTCCGTGGCGACGCGATCTACATGATGGCCGAGAACTGCAACTACACGCGGACGAACGCCATCGTCGGCGCGCTCGTCGCGGCCGGGCTGTTCGGCGTCCCTTACTACGCCGAGGGGGAGTACCTGCACGAGCTGAAGCGGCTGAACGAGCGGACGCCGTGGCGGCGCACATGGCAGACCGGCGTTGACGGAGTGACGTACGGGACCCACGCGCTCGGACCCATCCTTCAGTGGATGCAGGGCGACCGCGTCGAGTCCGTGTGCTGCGCCGGTACCGGGCATCATTACCGCGATCCCCGCGGCGACGCGTACGGAGCCCAGGACACCAGCGTGATGCTCTGCCGGATGCGCAGCGGCGGTCTGATCAAGATACGGGTGGACATGCTCTCGGATCGTCCAGATGCGATGTCGACGTACGAGCTTCAGGGCACGGACGGCGCTTACGAATCGCCGCGGGCGCCCGGAGAGGCGCATCGCGTCTGGCTTCGCGACCGTTCGTCCGAAACGGCGTGGTCGGACCTCGAGGATCTCGCCATCGAGTTCCTGCCGGACTACTGGCAGCGCGGCCGGGAGCAGGCCGCCGGGGCCGGGCACGACGGCGCCGACTTCTTCGAGGTCCTCGACTTCTTCGACGCCATCGAGGGCGGGCGCCCGTGCCCGATCGGTATTCACGAGGCGATGGACATGACCCTGCCGGGACTGTTGAGCCAGGCGTCGATCAGGGACGGCGGCAGCTGGAAGCAGGTTCCGGATTCGAGAGACTGGTGTAAACCATGACGATCGATCCGATTGATTTCCGCTTCGCCACCGCGCTCGATGGGCCGCACATCCTGATCGACGGCGCCGGACCCGGACGCACCGATGCGCGGCTTCACTTCGAGTACCTGATGGGGACGCTGGACGGCGAGATCTTCGGGGGGTTCTTCCGCGAGAAGCAAACGCCTCGCCGCATCGTGGATGCAGGAAGCGAGGCGATCCTCACCGGCACGATCGACGAGCGCAATCGCCACCGGCCGGACCTTCCATGCGTCGTGCGCGTGCGATGCGCGTCGCGTCCGGGGCGGCTGCACGTTCAGGGCGAAGTCTCCGGTCTTTCGGATTCATTCTCCCCGGCCACCATCATGCCGTGCCTGACCGCGGATGTACTATCGCACACCAACCATCCGCCCTTCAGCATGGCGAACCGATCGTTCGTTTTCACCGAGAGCGGATTGCAATGGGTCAGCGACCTGCGGCGCCGCGCCTCGGAAACGCATCCCGGCAAGGACAAGGGCGGGCCCTGGATCTGCATGTACGGCACCGATGAAGGCGTGCGGCGACACGAGCGCTTCCGGGACGAGCCAGCGCCGCCACCGCGCCCGTGCTGGGGCATGTACGCCGAATCCGACACCGTGGGTTCGCCGGTGACCGGATGGATCGCGCCGGCGAGCACCCACCTGATGGCGATCGCGGGCAGCAACGCGTTCCAGGTCGGTCCGCGCTGGGGTCCGTGCCTGCACAGCGACATCGGGCTGGTCGGCGCCGACGGCGCGGTGACGCTCGCGTTCTCGCTTGCTGCCTACTTCGTGCCACCGGACCTGGACCTGCTGCGCGAGCTGGTGCACGAGGACTTTTCGGAGGACGCGACGCGCTGCATGAACGTCGAACGGGCAAACCTCTGGCCCTGGCAGGAGGGTCGTCTCCTGGATTCGATGGACGCGAGTTCCATTTCGCAGTGGACCGCTTCCACGGGAGCGCTCGGCGTCTATCGCAGCGAGGACATCTGGATCAACGGAAACCAACAACGCGTGGAGTATCCCGAAGGCGTGACGCATGGCGACGCTTCGCTCGTCTGGGAGGTGGCGGCGGGCGCCGACGAGGCGTGCATGACGCGGACCGTGCCGTTCGAGGGCGAACGACTCACCCACGTCGGCATCGACGCGATGAATCGCGGCGCCGAGGACATCGACGTGACGCTGCGCGTGGGCGCCGATGCCGACGTGATCGCGGAGCGGCGCTTCATGGTCAACGAGAGTGCCAATCGCCGCCTGCTCCTCCCGCTCGACCGGGCACCCACGGGTTCCATCGACGTCAGCCTGGTGCTGCACGATCGCACGCAGGGCGCCCGCCTTGTCGTCGACAACCTGCGCGGATTCGTAGGATGAGTGCGCAGTATTCAGTATTGCGTGTTCATCGGGTGGCTGCGGTCGAGCACCCCCCCAACCCCCCCTTGCAAAGGGGGGACTTTGCCAGGCTCCCTCCCCTTCACAAGGGGGCGCTACCTGCGTTCGGTGGTTTGCAGTACCGATTACACGCTATTCAGACATCAGACGCACGGACGTGCGATCAAATTCCTCCAGCGATCCTTCAAAGAAGATCAGCTTTCCCCTGAACACGACGCGCTCCCCGATCGGCAGTTCATCGACCGCAGGATCGGCATGGATGCAGGGATGAGCGCAGTTGTTCTGAAGCGACAGCGTTCGATCGAACCAGGTCAGCGCAACGAATCGGTTCGCCTCGCGGGCGCGGCAGACGACCACGGGCCGATCGACGGGCGCCGGACCGTCGCGATCAATGTGGCTCGGCCACCCGATGTAGCAGCCGCCGCGATCGGTCGCGGCCTCGGGTGCGTCGTCCATCGCCACCCATCCACCGCCGGGAACGTGTACGAGCTTGTTCGCGCCCGTGCGTTCGGAAAGCTCATCGACGGCCCGCAGGTAAGCGCAGGTCTGCAGCCTGATATCGGGAACGGTCGCGGAGCCTTGATTCTCGAGGACGATCTGAAGGTCGACGTCGTTCGCGCCGCCGTGCGTGACCTGGCCTGAGCATTTCAGGCCGTTCGGCAGCCTGCGTTCATACGCGATGCCGCCCGCGATCGACTGCCACGGAACCCTCGGCAGGTCCGTGAACGTCGTCGGACACTCTGGATTGACGTGGCTCAGGAACAGTAGCTCGCGCTGCGTCCAGATCGCCTCGGGGAAGTCGAGCCATACGTAGTCCTGGCATGGCCACGACGGGCTTACCCAGACGATGTGCTCGAACGGATAGTGCGGCCGCCACTGGCCGGGGAGAATCCGGATGCCTTTCGCCGACGTGAGATAGGTCTCGCTCATTCGGTCGTTACTTCAGTCGGACCCGCCGAGAACGCGCGTGACGGAGACGTCTGCTGCTGTCGGATCACGCCTTACGATGTAACTCATTCTACGATGGCCCGCATGGACTTACGCATTCTCGTGACCTCGGATTGCACCGTCTGTCCCCAGGCCCTCGACCCGCTGCGGCGGATCGCCGCGGTGGACTGTCGTTTCGGCCTCGAGCGCGATGTCATGCGGCGCATCGTTCAGGACTACGACGCGATCATGTGCGACGGCAAGGTGGTGATTGATCGCGAACTTCTTGCCCCGGCGGATCGGATTCGCGTCGTGGCGACGCCGAGCACGGGCACCGACCACATCGACAAGCCGTTTCTCGCCGAACGCGGCATCGAGTTCATCGCGCTCACCACCGAGTACGAGGTGATCGAGCAGTTCACCGCCACCGCCGAGGGCGGGTGGGCGCTGCTGCTGGCGGCGATACGCCGAATCCCGAGCGATTTCGAGCGCGCCAAGCGCGGCGAGCGCGGCCTTGCGGATCCGGACGAGCGACGGATCCAGCTTTCGGGCAAGACGCTCGGCGTGATGGGCTACGGGCGGCTGGGACGGATGGTGGGCGAGTACGGCAAGGCGTTCCGCATGCGCGTGCTCGCTTTCGACCGCAAGCACATCGACGTGGCCGGCGTGACGCGGGTCGACCTCGGCACGCTCGTGACCGAATCCGACGTCATCAGCCTGAACCTGCACCTGACCGACGAGACGCGACTCATCCTCGATCGCCGGCGTTTCGAGCAGATGAAGCGCGGCGTGATCCTGGTCAACACCGCCCGCGGCGACCTGCTGGACGAGGACGCGCTGGTCGACGCCCTGGAATCCGGACACGTCGCCGCGGCGGGCCTGGACGTGGTCCACGGCGAATGGGATCCGAACCTCGCCGAGCATCGCCTCCACGAGTACGCGCGGACGCACGACAACCTGATCCTCACGCCGCATACCGCCAGTTCCTGCGCCGAAGCCACCCTGATCGCGCGATCGTTCATCGCCAGCAAGCTGGCGGACAGGTTGCGGGCGTTGATGAACCGCACCGGTTAGAAACCTCTGCTACCCCTTCAACCCCGCGCGCTGCTGCGAGAGGCCGATGCCGCGCCGGATCGGCTCGTGCAGCCATCGCTGCAAGGCATCACCCTCGAACCCGGTGAGCATCTCGGCTGCGAATCCCGGTTCGTTCAGCTCGTCCTCGGTAAGCCAGCGCGTCTCGATGCCGTCCGCGGCGCGGAGCGCCGGCGGCACCTCGAGGGGACGCCCGTAGACGCGGCACAGCGCGTCGCCTTCCAGCCAGTCGCCGACGTAGCTCATCCAGTCGATCGCGACGTCGAGCAGATCCTGCACGTGCTCTTCGAGCGAGGCGATCACGTTTCCGACGTCCCAGTCCGTGATCACGTCGATCTGCCTGGCGGGACCGCCGGGCCAGACGAAGAATCGCACGGTCGAGACGCTGCAGTTCAGTTTCTTCGAAAAGACCCGGGACGATCAGATCACCGTCGCGCTCGTACGACGCGATCTGGTCCGGCGAAGGCCGCCAGTCAGCAACTTACTTCTCCGTCTCGGGTCATCGCGTGCTCCTGAAGTCCGGCGACCTCAGCGACGGGCTTCGAGCCACTCGAGAATCTGCGCCGTAAGCGCCGAATCCATCGCCGGCTCGCCCGGCATGCGGCAGACCGACAGCGCGTCGCTTCGGCCTGCACGTTCGTATGACGGCTTCATCGCACCGATGATCGTTTCGGCGCCTTCGCAGGGCCATCGGGAATCGTCCTCGAAGTGGATCAGGCAGCACGGCCGTGGAGCGAGCAGTGACAGGGCGCCGTCCACGTCACCGGTCGGCAACAGGCCGGGCTGGTAGAGGAAGTAGTGCTCGGCGATCTGCCGGTCGATCGCGGCGGCCTGGGTCGTCACGCCGCCCACCGCCACGACCGAGCGGATGGCAGGCTCGAGCACGGCGGTCATCAGCGCCGCGAACCCGCCGGTCTCGAAGCCGATGACGTCGATGGCGTCCGGGTCGACGTCGTCGCGTTCGCGCAGCCAGGACACCACGGCGCGGATCTCGTGAATCGTGCGCTCGAGCAGCGACGTCCCGGTGCGTGAGAAGTGGATGGCGGGAAAATTGAACGATCTCTCGGGTTGGCTCGGCCATTTGCGCTGCGCCTGCCTGTTGGCGCGCTGACCGTGCCCGAACAGATCCATGGCCGCCACGACACGTCCCTGCGCGGTGAGGCTCGGCCCGAGTGCGTAGGCAGGATCGCCGCCGAACCCCATCACCTCGTCGCGCCCGACGTCGAACGGCTCGACCGAGCGGTGGATCAGCAGCGCCGCCGGTTTGCGGTCTTCATCGGACGCCGGGCGGCCGACCCACAGGTCGAGGTGGTCGTTCATGTCCACGAGTTGTCGAACACCCGCCAGGTACGTGCTGACGTCGTTCGGCGGCTCCAGACGCACGCGCTTGTTGTCAAAGGCAGGCGTATCGTCCACCGTGATGCGCACCTCTTCGATCCTTGCAGGAGGATCAACTGGAGCGTCGACGCGCTTGCGCACCCTGGGTTGCGGCTCCGGACGTGCTCCGTAACGACCACACAGGTCGCGCAGCCCCTCCACGTCGACGCGGCGACGCTCGAGCGGCGCCGGGTCGGGTCGATCCGCGCCGTACCAGACCTCACCCGAATCGATGGGCGTGCGCACGAGCCAGCGGTCGAGCCAGTCGTATCCCACGGCCCGCACATACGGCGCGAACACGTGAGGACCCGCAATGCAGCCGAAATCGATCCGGTCGGCGATGCCCAGCGCCTCGTATGCCTGCTTCGCACGGTAGTACGTGTTGAGGATGCCGTCGGTCGGAAAGAGCCAGTCTTCGCTGCCGTTGGTGATGAGTACCGCGCGCGGCGCCATCGCGGCCACGACGGCCGCTTCGTCACCGAGTTGCGTGATCCCCGGGACGGAGCTCGTGTGGCTTGCCGTTCGCGTATCGCGAATCGTCGCCGCGGCGGAGGCGATGCCGCAGTTGAGCACGGCCGCCTTCACGCGCGGATCGTAGACGCACGCGACGAAGGACTGCGAGCCGCCGCCGGAGTGCCCCATCACGCCGACGCGCTCCATGTCCACGTCGTCGCGCTGGCCGAGCACGTCGATGGCGCGGCTGGTGTCGTACGCGAGCTTGCCCATGAGCGTCCGGCCCGAAGCGGCGCGGTGGAAGCCTTCGAAGTGCTCGTGGAGGGCTCCGGGGCTCACGCCGCGCGTGTTGATCCAGCTGCGATCCTCGAAGCAGAGCTGATCCTGGCAGATCACGACGTACCCGCGCCGCGCAAGCTCGTATCCCCAGCCGTAGAACTCGCGCGCGGGATCCGGCGGGCAAGTGGCGAAGATCTCGCCCTTGCCCACGGCGTAGTTGCCGCCATGGCTGTGCAGCGCGGCCATCGCGGGCAGCCGTCCCTTCGCGCCGCGCGGCCGCGCGACGTATCCCGTCACCCATTCGCCCGGCTCGAGCTGATAGCGAAGCTCCTCGCGCACGACGTCGTCCCGCTCGACCTCGTCGATCCGCTGCACCTCGAGATCGCAGCGCGGCGGCAGCGCACCCAGGTGTTGCCATATGGTCCGGCGCAGCTCGTCGAGCTGGGCGCGGGAGATTGCTGGTCCGTCGACCGGGGGGTGGATTTCGAACATGGGGCACGCTCACGGAACGACGATGCTGATCGGACGGACTTCGCGCTTGCGCTTCGGAACCAACTCGCGGTGAGAGACTGTAACACGGGCACCGTCGATGTCACAAGATCGTGCGGTGACGACGACCTGTCCTACTCTTTCGCGGCTTCGTTCCGCGTAGTATCATCCAGGCATGAAGAAGATTGCGGCACATGTCGTCGCCATCGGACTGGCGGCCTGTTCGATCGTCGCGGCCGAGAAGGCGACCACCGAAGATTCGTTCGCGCGGCTGAAGGATCCGGAGCCGAGCGTCCGCGCGGCGGCCGTCGCGGAGGTGGGCAGGGGGACGGATCCGCGCGCGAAGGCGGCGCTGAAGCGCGCGCTGGCCGATCCCGAGCACGTCGTGCGGCTGGCCGCGGCGAAGGTGCTTGCCGCGACGAAGGATGCGGCGGCCCTGGATGAGCTGGTCGCCGGGCTGGACAGCGATGATGTGCTGACCCGCGACGGCAGTGTTCTCGCGCTGTCGCACCGACCCGATGCCAAGGCGTTCGACGCGTTGATGGCGCAGTGCGCGAAACGCAGCCTGGCGTTCCGCTGGCGTGTTGGCGAAGCGATTGCGATGGCGGCGAACCATGCGTTCATTCCCATGATGCTTGACAAGGTCAGCCAGGGCGCCGACTGGCGGATTCAGGAGGTGTCCGTCGTGGCGCTGGCGCTGATGCACGACGCCGTCGGTATTGATCCTTTGCTGCATTCGATACGAAGCAACGATCCTTACATTCGCCGGATCGCGTGCTGGCAGCTTGGCGTGATCGGCGATCCGCGCGCCATCGACCCGTTGATCTCCGACATGCTCGAGAAGTACGACAACTACAATGACCGCGTCTGGGGGGCCGTGGCGATCAACCGGATCGGCGCAGGACTGGATCCGCCGGTGGCCGCGGTCGTGGGCGAGCTGGCGCACGCCCAGGAGGGCAAGATCGAGGCGCTCAAGCGGAATTGGGCCGCCGCCAGGGATCGATACATTCCTGATGAGTCGCCGTAAGGTCGGCGTGCGTCAGGGCAATCCCGGATCAATCGTGTATGCGGGGCGGTTCACGGTAGGATCGCGCGGCGGCTCGTCGTAGGGCCCCAGCTTCATGAATTCGGCGCGGCCGTCGAGGAAGGCGACGTTCGATTTGGGGTCATAGGCGAACCAGAGCCAGTTGTCCGGCTGGTACGGCGAGGGTTGCGCATCGGGGTGCTTGCTCGGCGGATCGTGCCAGTTGTAGGGTGAGCCGTGCAGGCCGAACCCCTGCCACACCAGGTATGGCCAGGTGTACCAGATCGTGTGGTCCGCCATGGTGACCATCTTCGACGGGACGTCGATCTCTTCCAGGCGCTTCCAGCGCAGCGTGTACTGCGCCTGAGGCGTCTGGTAGTTGCTGTTGTAGAGGTAGCTCGAGCCCCACCACCGATACACCGTGCCGTCACCGTAGCCGTTGCCGTTGCTCCATGCGGGCACCAGGAACTCCGCAAAGGCGTAGCCCGTGTCCGAGGGGCAGCGGAACCCCTTTTCGTCCACGTAACCCTGCAGCTTTCGCCGGCCGCGAACCTCGGTCTGGTCCGAGTCGTCGGTGCCGCCGATCATCGCCGGGCCCCACATGACTTCCCAACTGGTGCCCGCCGGCGCCGGCGACTCGTCGAACCAGCCCCGCTCGGGCCGGATCGGGTAACCGGGCAGCCGCCCCTTGTTGTCGGCCGCGTAGGCGAGCACCCCGAGGGTGCACTGACGCACGTTGCTCGTGCAATGGACGATCCGCGCGCTCTCGCGCGCTTCCTTGATCGCGGGCATGAGCAGGGCGATCAGCAGCGCGACGATGCTGATGACGACGAGCAGCTCGATGAGCGTGAAGGCTCGGACACGGTCCGATCGACTCCACCCGGCTGGTCTATGCACGTGCGTGTAGTCCATGGTTGGCGACCGCCTTCTTTCATTCCACCTTTTCATTATTCTACAGTACAGTTCAGACGACGGCGCGAGAATAATCCGAGGCCAAAGGAGAGCCCATGCCGACCCTTCGCACTTACACCTATGCAATGAATTCAGAGAATCTGAAGGTGGGCATGCAGACGATGCGCGGTAACACGCGCCTGATCCCAGGCGAGCCGGTCCAGGTGGGCTCGACGCCGCAGCTGTTGATGGACCGGTACGTGGTCGACGATCTGAACGGGTGCGTGCGGCGCGTGCACGAGCCGGTGAAGCGCCCGGAAGGGCCGGTCATCGTGTCCGAGCATCCATATGAAGACGTCGGGCCGACCTCGTTCGGTACGGTGCTGCGCGATTCGAGCACCGGTCGGTATCGGATGTGGACTTCGATCGGCGACACGCAGGTGATCAGGGAGAAGGGCAAGGGGGTGCCCGAAGCCAAGCGCGGCCACTACTACGAGTCCGACGACGGCATCACGTGGCGGCGGCCGGACCTCGGCCTTTTCGAGTGCCGGGGCTCGAAGGCCAACAACGTCTTTCTCCAGGGCGGCATCGACCACCTCTTCGTCTTCGAGCTTCCCGAGCGCCTGCACGACCGCGGCCGGTACGCCATGATCCATTCCGACCCGTTGCGTGACCCTCCGGATCCGGCGTTGCATCATGCCAAGCACGCGCTGGCGTTCAGCGACGACGGCATTCACTGGAACGACGCGCCGGAGAACCCGATTTTCTACGGGCGATCCGACACCAACAACTGCGTCGTGTACAACCCCGATCGCGACGTGTTCATGTGGTATCGACGCGCCACCGTCAACGCGGGCGAGGTTCGGCGCATCGCGTACAGCGAGAGCGAGGACCTGGTCGCCTGGACGCAGCCGATCAACCTGATGGGGCACGATGAGCTGGATCCGATGTACCTGTACGGCATGCCGGTGAGCCGATACGGCGACCTCTTCCTCGGCTACCTGTTTCGCCTGCATGTTCACCCGCGGTTCGAACAGGGCGAGATGCTGCCCGACGGGCGTGACGGCAGGATGGACACCGAGCTGGCATGGAGCCGCGACGGCGTGACATGGGAGCGTCACGCGTTGCGTCCGGTGTTCATTCGCAACTCACCACCCGGTGAGGACGCGTTCGACTGGGGCCATGCGCAGGGCATGGCCAACCTGATCGAGGACGGCGACGAGGTTCGCGTGTATTACGGCGGTCGGGCGTATCTTCACGCGCCGGCCCGCGCGTTCAGCGATCCGATGCGACGGGGCATCTGCCTGGCGACGCTGAAGCGCGACCGGTTCGTCTCGGTCCACGCCGACAACGACGGCGGGTTCATGCTCACCCGGCCGATCGTCTGTCCTCCGGACGCGAACGAGCTGCACGTCAACGCATCGACCGAGGGCGAGGGCTTCGTCAGGGTTGCGATCCGCGAAGGCGAAGGAGCCCGTGACGGCGCGTGGCCCGACGGATGGCATTTCGATCAGTCCGTCCCGTTCCGTGGTGACCGGCTCGACGACACGATGCGCTGGAGCAATGCCTCATCCTTGAGCGCCTTCGCCGGCCGGACGATTCGCCTGCACTTCTGGCTGGAGAACGCCCACCTGTACTCGTTCCGGTTCGAGTGAGGTAGAAGTCAGCGCGCGGGCTGCGCCCGCGACCCCCTCCTTTCCAAGGGGTAGGGGGGGGGTCGCGACGAGACTCGGCGGCCCCGCTGCGTCGTTCTGTGTTTGCGGGACACGACCTAGCGCTCTTCCGTCTCCAGTTTCTCCAGTTGCCGCGTCGCCCTGCCGATCTCCGCCGCGAAATCCTCGATCAGGTCACTGAGGATGCTCATCAGGACCTTCTGCAGGTCCTCGGTCTTCTCGAGACCGGCGCCGATCCGCGCGAACGTCGGCAGGTTCAGCGTGCGCCCGATCCGGTCGACGCTGGCCGGCTGGTTGAACCGCAGGCCGACGACGTAGGCGATCGCGCCCTCGATGTTCGGGTCGAGCAGTGCGTAGAGCTTCACGTTCAGCACCTGCTCGATTTCGTTGTCAGCAGGTTCGATGCCCGCCTTGCGCAGGATGCGCCGGCACGTGCTCTCGACGTCGTCGCTGCTGACCCCGAGATCCCGCAGCGGGCCGGGGACGCGTTCCACGACGAGACGAACGCGCTGAAGGCCGGCGAGACTGAGCTTGTGGTCGGACATCCTGGGCATCGGGTAGAGAATCGGCGCGCCGCTGACGAATACCGCCAGGATGACGGTAGTAACCGCCGCGGCCAGGGAAAACGTGGATCGTTGAAGCATGGGAGTTCCTCGTCGCTCGCTCATGATCTTATCCGCACGACGCACCCCGCCACGTACCGCTGATGGATGTGGCTGTACGTCAGGCCGGGGCGCAGGTCGGGCAGGGCCGGATCGGGCTGACGGTAGACGCAGAACAGACGCTCGTCGTCCAGCCAGGCGACGTCCGGATACGCCGCCTGGGTTCGGTCGCGCGTAAGCAGGTCGGCGTCGTCGGTGGCGAAGAGCACGATCCCGAAGTCGCGCATGGGCGAGAGAAACGCGTCGCGCAACCCGGCGCCGACGGTCTCGGTCGGGTTCGTGCCCGGCGCTCGCCTCGGCAGGGTGGGGAAGGGTGGGTCATTGCTGATGTCGCCAGGTCGGCATTGAACCTGGATCGATTCAAGAGTATTCTAAGAGGCCGTCCCTCGTGTTTCCATGACTCGACGCGTATCGAGGGACACGTGTCCGAGCGAACCTGACCACGCTGACCTGGGAAATGGGCGAAGCGACGCCGGCATTTCAATCCGACCGACGACTGCGATGGTATCGTCCCCGGATCGATCGCAAGGAACTGACGGCGCTTTCCCGGCGCAGCGATCTTCGCGGTTTCGTTCAGGCGCTCGGTCACCTTGGCCTCTGGGGTCTGACGGGTGCGCTGGCGTACACGGCGTTCCTCCAGGTGTCGGCGGCGAACTGGTTCTGGTCGGTTCCGCTGCTCTACGTCGCGCTGTTCGCGCACGGCTCGGTCGGGGGATTCATGGGCGGAGCGTCCTGCCACGAGCTGGGGCACCGGACGGCGTTCAGGACCCGGGCGCTCAACGACCTGTTTCTGAAGGTGTTCGCCTTCTTCAGCTGGTGGGATCACGTCGGCTTCCGGCCCAGCCACATCAAGCATCACCAGCACACGACCTTCCACGATCACGACGGAGAGGTCGTGCTCCCCCTGGAGCTCTCGCTCGCGGACTGGCAGCTCTGGCTGCAACAGTTCGCGTGGAACCCAGTGCACACCTGGAACCTGATTCGTGTCAACGCGAAGCGGGCGATGGGCCACATGGACAACCCGTGGCACGAGTTCTGCATGCCGCCGGAGAAGGTCGACGTGCGTCGCCGGCACCGGAACCGTGCGCGGCTCCTGCTGGTGGGACATGCGCTGCTGGCCGTAGTCTTCATCGCGACTGGACACTGGTTTCTCATCTTCATCGTGAATCTCGGCACGCAATACTGTTCGCTGCTGTCGGGGCTGTGCGGCATCCCTCAGCATTTCGGCATGCAGCCCGACGTGCCCGACCATCGGCTTTGCTGCCGGACCTACATCACGCGGGGCCTGCCGGCGTTCCTCTACTGGAACATGCAGTACCACGTCGAGCACCACATGTTTCCATCGGTCCCGTTCTTCAATCTTCCCAGGCTGCGCAAGGTGATTGAACGCGAATTGCCCCCTGCGCGGCGCGGCCTGCGGGCGACCTGGGCCCACATCCTGGAGGTCCGCCGGCGGCAGCAGGCGGATTCCGATTACTACTACGTGCCGCAACTGCCCGTCGACGCCGGCGGCGAGCGAGCGTCCGATCTGGATCTCGAGCAGGAAGCAAGCGGCTCGCCGACATCCTGAGACGCGACCGGGGTCAGGTCGCGGTCAGCGGTCCGTGGATTGCTCGTCCAGCCCCGGGAACGGCGCGTCGCCGAGCTTGAACAGGTCGCCCGTGCCGCCCGGCAGGCGCAGCTTCAGTACGCCGCCTTCGACGACCAGCGCCTCCGGCCTGCCGGTCTCGCGTGAAAGGCGCGTCAGCGACGTCACCTTCGGATCGAACCTGAGCGTGAACGTTTGTGCGCAGTCGGCGCCGGTCATGCCCTCGTCGTGCCAGATGTTGGTGACCATGAGGTACTCGTGGCCGTCGTCATCCCTGAAGAATCCGAGCATGGCATCGCGATCAGGGCCGACGGCGTCAATCGTGACATCGGTCAGCAGGGCCGACCTGCCTTCCACGTCCGGCCAGGTCCATTTGCCCTTCGGCATGCGCGGCGCCGGGTTCGGGACACCTTTGCCGTCGCGCTCTTGCCGGCCCAGGACGAATGCGACGCCGGTATTGTCGAGGAACCGCAGCGCCTGGCCGAGGTTGGCCACCTCCATGTTGGCGCGCCCGGAGTGGTAGTACAGCGGCGTGCGGCGCGCGGCGCCGTCGACGAGCCCCGGTCCCAGCGCCGGGTCGTACGTGAAGTACGCGAAACCCGTGTAGCCCATCGCCATGGGCGCGAACATCTGAAAGCGAATGTCACTGTCACTGGGCCGTCGCCGCCGGCCGTCGTGGTCGAACGACTGGATGAACACCCAGTACGGCGCGTTCAGCTTCATGCCCTCGCGCCGCACGAGCGCCATGTTCTCGAAGTAGATGCCTGACTTGCCGCCGCCTTTGCCCAGCGGGTAGATGTCGATCATCACGACATCGGGCTCGACGATCTGTCCGAAGCGCTCAATGTAGGTGTCGTAGAAATCGGGCGGGTGATTGTCGTTGTCGAATCCGTACTTGGCCGGCCAGCGCGCGCCTCGGGGCAGCGCGTTGGAGTAGATCAGCTTGTCGGGAAACGCCTTGCGCAGCGCGATGAGCGTATCGCGCACCCTGGGCATCACGTAGATGCGCGGCTCATCCCAGAACATCACGCCGGTGATACCGGGGTATTGCTCCATCAGCGCCCGCGTGTGCTCGACGTATTGCTCCGGCGTTTCGCCGTGATTCTGGTGAAGGTGGTAGTGAATCGGAAGCCCGTCGTCCGACGATTGCCTGAGCATGTTGGGCTTGGGGTCCCACGCCAGCAGGTGCGTCATGCCGGCGCCCTTGTAGTCGTTGACGTCGAAGATGTCGTCGTTCTGCGTCAGGGCGCCGATCCAGAACGGATTGGCACGCAGCCACTTCTTCCCACGGCTCAGGGTCATCTGCTTCTTCGCATCCTCGTCGGCGAGACACCGTCCGGATTCGATCGTCATCGTCAAGGCGAAGGCAAGGGCAAGGGCAAGGACGGGGCGAATCATGAATGTGCTCCAGAGGGAACTGCAGGGAAGGTACTTGTCGGACAGTCCGGTTCGCCGGCACAGATCGACGCACTCCTTCCACGTCGTGACATGATACTGATCGAACTCTTCGACGTCGGTCAAGCGGGTTACACGGCCGCGCTGCTGGCTTCACGAAGCTGGTTTCGATCTGCGACTCGGACAGCGGCGCGATCCGCTCGAGCGGCGCCAAGCCGCGATCGACATCGCAGCCTGCGGTGTTGGAGGAGCGATACCATGGGGTATCGATTTGGTTCGCGTCGATAAAAGTAAGCTGTTCTCCTCGCGATCCTGTGATCGAGGACCACCCGTACCATAGAGGGTAGAATAGGACGGTGGTTTCAAGGCGACACAGTCGCCGGCCGCTGAAACTCGATGACGTTATGTGACTCTATGAAACGTCACGTCTTAACTTGGTTCTCAATGGTATTCCTGGTTTGTTGTCTGGCCGTGACGGGCCTGTGGGTGCGAAGCTGAAGTGAAATTCCTTGAGCACGAAACCTGCGAGCTGAAACCCACGAGGGTCAGGATGTGCGACTTTCTCAGCCTAGGCGAAGAGAATGAAGAGACCTAACCATCGATACCATCGATGCGGACGACATGGCGCTCGTCTCTCACGTCGGCCAACTGTGCAGGTTCGATGCGTTGTGCCTCATGGTTGAAGTGGGATTCGACGTCAGTGCCCCGGCTGGATGGATGCGACACCTCCGCACTGGGCATGCTGCCATGGTCACGCGGACACGGTCAGGTTTCAGCTCGACCGGGGGACGCCGACGAAGAACGTCGACGGATACTTCGGGACGCCCCTGCACACGACCCTTCACTGCCAATGGGGTTCGGACGGCGACCACGCACGGGTGCTGCGCCACTTGCTCGAGGGCGGATGCGAGGTGCCGGACGGCGCATTCCCTACGGGAAACTCGAAACTGGACGAAGTGTTCCGGGATTTCGAGGGCGCGGGATGAACCTTGCCGATGTGCACGGAAGCTGTTCGCGACGCCTCCGCCATTGCTTAGCGTCGCCAGAAGCTGGAATAACGATCCACGAACCGGCGGTAGAACGCCTGCTTGTCGGGTTCGAGCGCGTTCAGGTAACCCGGCATGAGAAACCATGGCTGATCGGTGAAGTAGTCCTCGGTGGCCGCTGACTCCGTCGAGTACGAAAGCATCAGGGTGCGCCGCGCCTTGTCGACGTGATAGCGACCGCGGTGCAGTCCGTAGGGGTGGAACGCGATGACGTCTCCCGGTTCCTGGTGGAACCGCACGGCGCCCGGCATCCGGTCGGATCGGTTGTTTGCCTGGTCGTCGCCAAGGCGGATGCGATATTCCTCCTCGGAATCCCATCGCAGATGAGTTCCCGGGACAAACTCGTTGTCTTCCGTCTCGATCAGCGCCAGCATGATCTGAACAGATTCCTGCGGCGTGGCTTCGGAGATGATGCGGCGCTGATCCGCTTCATCGGGATACACGAACTGGATATCGCGGTGCCAATGCCCGTCCTTGCCCGCCGAAACGGGGTTGTACCAGTAGGTCGTGCATCGAAAGAGCGCCCGCTCTCCCAGGATCACATTGACGAGATCCAGGATGCGCTCGTCCGCGATCGTGTCCAACAGCAACCGGAGTCCGTCCGGATCGCCTTCGTGGTAAGCCGGATGATTGAGATGCCGCATTGCGCGACCATCAGGATCGCCCGGTTCGTTCGTTTCGGGATTGTTCGCCAGGTGTTTCCTGAGTATCGCGTCGCATACCTGACGGAGTGCAGACACCTGATCCGAATCGACAAGACCGGGCACACTTACGAACCCATGTTCGTCCCATTGGGCGCGGCAACCGAATGTCTGCGTGATGCCCATGAGCGTCCTCGCCGGCGGTGGGGCACATCGCGAACCTGCGATGGGGCCACGGGTTCGGTTCCCGTGCCCCTACGATGCCGGATCGTCGCGTCGTGACATCGAGGTGTCAACACGATCGTGTTGAGTCCGTCTAGCGGGTTATGATAGGGATTCGTTGACATGCACGACCGGCAGAATGAAATCAGCGGTGGACGCGGAACAAAACAGGCTCGGGCTCACATCGGAGACGCTGAATGACTAGCGCATTCAATCAACTCGCACTGCCTTTGACGCTGACCCTGCTCCTTCACGCGACCTCGCTCGCCGCGGACTGGCCGCAGTGGCGTGGGCCCGGTCGTGATGGTCTGTGGAACGAAACCGGCATCGTCGAGAATCTTGCAGCGCCGACGCTCGAGCCGCGCTGGACGGCGCCGATCGGCGCCGGGTACAGCGGACCCACCGTTGCCGCCGGACGGGTCTACGTGATGGATCGACTGACCCAGCCGAGCGAGGTCGAACGCATACACTGCCTGGATTGGGAGACGGGACGGTCATTGTGGACCCGTTCCTACGAATGCCGGTACCGGATCGAGTTTCCGTCGGGACCGCGAACTTCGGTCACGATTGTCGACGGACACGGTTACGCGCTCGGCGCGATCGGGCACCTGGTCGGTTTACACGCCGAGAGCGGCAACGTGCTGTGGAGCAGAGATCTCTCGAACGAATACGAGCTCGCACTGCCCCGGTGGGGACTCGCCGCGTCTCCGCTCGTGTGCGGGGACGTGGTGATCGTGATGATCGGTGGGGCGGACGGCGCCTGCGTCGTGGGATTCGACCGGCGCAGCGGGACCGAGAAATGGCGAGCGCTCGACGATCCGGCGTCCTACGCTTCGCCGATCCTCGTTCGGCAGGCAGGGCGCGACGTCGTGATCTGCTGGACGGGGGCACACGTCGCCGGTCTGGATCCGGAGACGGGCAGGATCTACTGGAAGCAGCCCTACCATCCGTCGAGGATGGTGATCAATATCGCCACGCCGGTCGTCCATGGCGATTCCCTTTTCCTGACCGACTTCTTCGCCGGCTCGTTCATGTTCAGAATGCGTCAGGAGGCGCTCGACGTCGAGTCGCTATGGCATCGCAGCGGGAAGAACGAGCACAAGACCGATGCCCTGCATTCGCTGATGTGCACGCCACAGTTGCGAGACGGTCATATCTATGGGGTGGACAGCTACGGTCAGCTTCGATGTCTCGATGCGACCACCGGCAACCGGATCTGGGAGGACACGACCGCGGTGCCCGAGGCGCGGTGGGCGAACGTTCACATGGTCCGCAACGGTGAGCGAACCTGGCTCTTCAACGAGCTGGGCGAGCTGATCGTGGCCAGGATGTCATCGCAAGGCTACCAAGAGCTCGGACGGTCGAAGCTGATTGAGCCGTCGGGTGACCGCGTCGGTGAGCGCGAGGCCGTCTGCTGGTCGCATCCGGCGTTCGCGTATCGCCACGTCTTTGCCCGCAACGACGGCACGCTGGTCTGCGCGAGCCTGGAGGCGAAGTAGACGCCGCGGCGTCACGCGAATCAGCCGTACGACTGCAGGCCCCGCTTCCGCTCATCCGTTTTCTTATGGTTCAAACCGCTTGCGATCGTACTTGTAGATCGTCTCGCTGCGCTTGATGCGGGCCGACGTGGCATCCAGCACGTCGCGCGCCATCGAAACCTCGATGTGACTCATGCCCGGACGCACGTCGAAATAGGCCTTCGCCGTCGCGTTCGGCGGCAGCAGCCGGCCAAGGACGCCGCGCCGGATGAGATAGCGCAGTTTCCGCTCCTGGAACTTGGCCGGCAGGTCACCGTCGGGCACGATCGCTCTTCGGTCTTCGCGCACTTCCGTGATCGTCATGGTATGCATCGCCGGCGGCGTGGCGTACATCGCAAAGCCACCGAATCGCCATGGATTCATGTCCCAGGCCGCCACGACCCAGCGATGGATCAGCGGCCAGACCATGTACACCGCACAGATCAGCACGGCCAGGCGGAATTTGGTCGACGTCTTCAATGAGCACCCCACCTGGGGACGACCCCGAATCCGGCCGCAACCAGGTACGCATAGAGCGCGACAAACAGCGGAAGAACCCGCGCGTTGACGGCGCGGGGAGCGAACAGCAGCATCAGGCCCACGTACAGGCCACCGAAAAGCACTTCCCGGGCCGACACCTCGATGGCGACGATGAGCGCGACGGCGCCAACGAGCGTGAGCGTCCGCAACCGTGGCACCAGGAAACCGACCGCCGCCAGCATTTCCAGTGCGTAGGTCGCGTTCGATACCAGCATCAGCAGCGGTGAAGATACGTAATACGGACCGGCCCCGACCGGGGGCGGCAGACCGTAAGACCGAAGACGCTCCAGCTCTTCGCCCGGCAGCAGCCACCCGAGCGTCTCCGCGAATCGGGGCTCCATCGCGATCGCGAAGCTGAGCAGCTCGCCGGAGAAGTAATACCCGTGCATGACCTTCTGCAGGCCGGCGTAGAACATCACCGTGACGACCACGCAGCGACAGCTCTGAAGCAGCAGCCGGGACTCGTCTTCACTGCGCTCGTCGAACAGGGACCCGAGCGCAAGTATCCCCAGCTCCAGGTAATGATGATTGGCCGACAGGGGAAACTGGTTGACGTGCCGGACGATCGAGATCACGAGGACGAAGACGAACGCCGCGCGCGACCAGCGGGGCCGCCAGCCCAGAACAAGGCCGAGCGTGTAGGCCACGGCGCAGAAGAGAATGACGCTCGTCGAGTACGCAGGCTTTTCGACCGTCAGCCAGACGAACCACTCCTGCACGCACAGGTGCAGCAGGATGAGACGACGAAATGCGCGGACCATGCGGTCCCGCTCCCTTTCGTCATCGTCGACGCCGGCAATGGCGAGAAGCTGCTGATCCATGGGAGCCATCTTCGAATCGGAGCGTCGGACCGCAACCCAATGGGCGCGGCACCCGAATATCTCCGTGATGCCCGTGAGCGTCCTCGCCGGCGGTGGGGCATATCGCAATCCTGCAATGCGGCTACGCGTTCGTAATCGCATGTCGCCACGACGCTGGATCGTCGCGTCGTGGCATGGACGTGTCAACAGGATCGTGTCGCGTCCGCGTCGCGGGTTGCCGCCCGTGGCGACACGTCGACTGCGCGGGTCATCTCACTTGAAGCTCGGGATGATGATGCCGCGGAGAATGATGTTCTGACAGAACACGAACACGATCAGCGTGGGCACGGCCGCGATCACCAGCGACGCCATGACCAGGGGGACCGTGTTCTGCTGCTGGAACTCGTAGAGAAAGACCATCAGCGTCCACATCGCGGGATCCTGGCAGACCAGGAACGCATGCATGAACGCCCCGTAGGCGGCAGTGAAGGCGCCCAGCGCCATGACGGCCAGGATCGGCTTGCACAACGGCAGCGTGATGCGCCGCAGAATCGTCAGCTCACCGGCGCCGTCGATGACGGCAGCCTCGTACAGCTCTGCCGGAAGACCGTCGAAGAACCCCTTGAGCAGGAAGATGCCGTACCCGTTGGCCAGGCTCGGAAGCACCAGGGCCCAGAACGAGTTCAACAGGCTGACCGAAAGCGACAGATCGAAACGGGCGGCCAGGCGTGGCAGCACGTAGCCGCTGAGCACGGCGGTCACCAGCAGCGCGACCGAGGCACTTGCCAGCAGCGGCATCTTCTTGCCCATGAGCGTCTTCAGCCAGACGAATGCCGCGACGCACAGACCCACCAGCACCATTTGGCCCAGTGGAAAGGACTTGATCAGAAGGAAGCTGGGGATCATCAGCACCTCCGCCGGGAACGCCATCGTCGCGAGCAGGAAGACCAGCAGGTGATGGGTGTGCCGCAGGCCGAAGCGCGATAGAGCATAGGCCGCCAGCGGGTTGACGGTGAGTGTCGTGCCGATCATCACGACGATGTAGATGACGGTGACCCAGAGCGCTCGGCCGTGTACGGCGATGAAGTCGATCACGGTCAGGAAGTTGTGGGTCAGGTACGTCCACCGGAGTCTCCCCGCCATGTTCCGGTACGCGTCGTAGTGGGCCAGGGCCATCGTGGGACCGATGGTTGCGTCCTCGAACCGACTGTATGGCGTGCCGTGCGCTCGATTGAGCGCGTCGACGGTTCCGTACCGCTCGGTGAGAAATGTCCGCCACGAGGTTTGCGGGCGCACCAGGTCCAGCGCATCGATCGGCGCAGATCGCTGAACGAACCTGGCCCACGCCGCCACGCGGGCCGGATCGCGGGGCAGGCGCTCATCGAGCGGGAGGTCCGGATCTTCGTTTATGCTTCGGAGAAATCGACGCCAGGACGGCGCCGCGGCTGCGGCGTCCACCCGCACGAAACGCAGCGGCGCATGACGACGGAAGAATGCGCGCAGGGTGCGCTCGCCCAGGCTGAACCGGGCGAGGTCGTCATATGAGACGGCGCTCAGGGTTTCGGCTGTCCACCCGGTCTGCTCGGTAAGGCGCGCTGCGCTGCCGTACCGGGCGACGAGAAAATCGTATACGGTCGCATCGATGTTGAAGATGCCTGTTCGAACCGGTTCGCGGGACGTGATGAAACGCCGCCAGTCGCGGCCGCGGATGTCGTCGTCGGGCCAGCGGTGAAGCGGTTGCGTAGGTAATTCCAGCTCGTTCCACGTGGTCGCGTTGTCGTCGTAGGCGCGGTTCACCTCATCGATTTCACCGTACCGGCCGGCCAGCCACCGCAGATACGCAGGGCGCAGGGCCAGCGGATTCTCGCGGCCGCCGCGGACGAACAGCGGCATCTTGAATTCGTCCGGGCAGGTTTTAGCGATGAAGCGGCGCCAGTCCGCCGCGACGGTCGCGCGAACGGACGCTGACGTCGACGTGACGGCGAGAAGCTGGGACTCCTTGATGTCCGAAGGCAGGAACCACTGATCGTGCCCGAACCACGCGGCAAGATCGCTGACGGGGGCGGCGTCCACGAGATATTTCCTGAACAGCGCCGTGTCGTTGAACCAGTACCGCGGGATGAGCCTTAGCTGATCGCCGTCCGCGCCGCTCGTCGTGGCCGTCGAAAGCATGAGCGCGAACGGATAGATCATGGTGAACGCGCCCAGCGTCAGCACCAGGTAAATCCCACCCAGCAGCAGGCGCAGCGGCATCGAGCGTCGGCCGACCCGGCTGATCAGGGACATGGCGTGTTTCCGAATCGGCAGGTCATGCTCGGGAATCCCATGCTGCCGCCGCACGAAACTGCAGCCGGTTGAGGATGCGCAGCTGATGCAGGGTGAAGCCGATCAGCAGCGCCGCCATGATCCAGCCCATGGCGGTGGCGGCGCCGAAATCCAGGTACAGAAACGCGCGAAACCAGATGTCCAGGCCGATGACCATCGAACGATCCTCCGGGCCTCCGCCCGTCATCACGAAGATGTTGCCGGACTCCTTGAAGCCGGCGATGACCGCGCCCACGAAGTTGATGATGATCAGGGCGTGCAGGTTGGGGACCGTCACGAACCAGAACTTCTTCCACACGCCGGCCCCGTCCAGGTCGGCGGCTTCGTACTGCTGATCGGGAATGCTCTTGAGCGCCGCCAGATAGATCAGGCAGCCCGGTCCCGCCCCGGCCCAGATCACGGGCAGCACCAGCCACAGCATGACCAGGCTGCGGTCGCGCAGGAAGGTCTGCCTTTCGAAAGCGAATCGGCTCCAGAACGCGTCGATCACGGCCGCGGCGCCGCCGTTGGCGCCGCGATCGATGAGGAACCAGAGCACCAGCGCCAACCCGGTCGCGCCCGCCGCGCCGCTGATCCAGCGTTCGCGACCGGTGCCCGTGGACTTGACCGCCTGGAAGATCAGCGCCGCGAAGATGGCGACCAGGCCCAGCAGCATGAGCAGCTTCACCGCAACGGCCACGGGAAGCGGCCAGGCGTTGAACGAGAGAATCAGCCGATTGAGCACGCCCTTGTCGGTCGGGTCGTAGAAGAGCTGCTTCCACAGAAAGAGCGTGACGAGGCCGGTCGTCACGGCGGGCAGGTAGTAGATCACGCGGTACACGATCTTCCCGCGCGGGATCTCGCTGAGCAGCACGGCGAGCACGATGGGGACGATGAATCCGATCCCGACGAGCATCAGGACGTATTCGAACGTCTGCACGAGGTGTAACCAGAACGGCCTCGAGGCGACCACCTCGATGAAGTTGCGCAGGCCGACGAATCGGGAGTCGCCCAGGAGCCGGTAATCCTGGAATGCCATGATCATGCCGCGGGCCAGCGGGTAGTAGTTCCATATCAGAACCGTGACCACCGCCGGCAGCAGCATCGCCCACGCGTACGCGGCGCGACGCGGCCGGCGCCCCGCGGCGCCGATCCGCTCGCCACCGCGGGCGGTCGATCTCATGGCCAACTGAACGACGCGCACGGCGGCCATCATCAGCCCGGCCGCCAGGCCGGCGAAGATCAGCCAGCCGATGCGCGAGCGCCGGCGCACCTGCTCGTCGGACATCCGCCCGAGGATCCGCGCGTTGACCCGGTCCACGACCTCGTTCATGACCTGCTGCAGGTCGAGTCGATAACGGCCGGTGCGCGGATCGGGGCGATCGTTGATGATCCTTTCGATCAGAAGGGGCAACTCGCGCGTCTGGACGGTCGTAAAGCCCTCGCAGAACGGTTCGACGCGCGCCCACCTGTCAAGGTCTTCCCACAGCCGTTGCCGCATCGGCGGGATGCGGTCGAGCAGATCGCCGTAACCGGCGGCTTTCAGGGGGCCGGGTCTCACGTAAGGCGCCAGACCATGGGCGACGAACGTTTCGACGCGGATCCTCTGTGCTTCGGGACCCGTGACGAATTGAATGTAGGTCCAGGCCGCGCGGCGGATCCGCTCGACGCTGCGGCGACCCGGCTCGCGGCCGGGCGTGATCGCGCGGTTGATCGACAGGTACTCGCCGGCGATGAAGGCGGCCGGATTCGCGCCCGATCTCGAGGGAAACGGTACCGCCATCCGCAGCTTCGGCTCGGAGATGTCGGCCTCGCCGAAGACGTTGATCTGCATGCCGTACCGGGCGCGATGGATCTTGCGGCCTTCGTCCTGCCGGGTGACGGCGTCCACGACACCGCGGTAGACGCGCCGGGCGACTTCGGGGTCGCCGAGGTCGAATTCGTCACCGTTGACGGGATCCACGGCCACGCCCGTGGCGAGCATCTCCGGCGTGATGTCAAACTCGTGGTCGCCGTTGCGCAACCAGGGCTGGTGGATCATGCGCCGGTAGAACCGCATCGCCTCGATGGCTTCGGGGCTGTCGGTGCGAAGCCGCCACACCAGGTCGTCCACCGAGCGATCGGGCGGTATCGACCGGGCGTCCAGCACGGCTTGCCGCTTCTCCCGTCGCTCGTCGTAGGCCGACTGGTTGCCGAGCCGGACGTGGAAAGCGGCGTAGTCCACGGGCAGCGCCGGGATAGGAACATCGCGTCCGTCGGGCCCCACGTAACAGGCCTCCACGACTTCGCCGCCGGCCGACCAGACATGCTGCATGAAGTGCGAGCCGGCCCGGGTGAGGCCGGTCAGCATCTTGAACCCGTATTGCTGTGGCTCGCCGGGCTCGCCGTCGGGCTCCCTGGCCGGATCGCGCGTGAGCCTGCGCGCGAACTCGTACAGCTCGTCCCAGTTCCTGGGCACACGATCCCCCAGCCCGGCCCGCGCGAACAGATCGCGCCGGCACGCCAGGGCGTGCGAGTAGTACAGGTAGGGCACGGCGATGATGCGGCCGCGGTCGTGGCACAGCTGCCACACCTTGTCCGGCGCGTTGATGCCGGCGTAGTCCCGCCCGTGATCGGCCGCGTAGCCTGCCAGAAACTGATTGAGGGGAAGGAGAAGGTCCTGGGCGCGGTAGTCGCCGACCTTGCGTCCCTGGAGGTAGAGCACATCGGGTGCCACGCCGCCGGCCACCGCCATCAGCTCGTTGCCCTCGGCGGCGGGCCCTTCGATCTCGAGCGGCACGAGGGCCTTGACGCGGATCTCGGGATGACGCCGGCAGAAGAGATCGAAGACCTTCCGGCGCGCCATGATGGCGGGATGGGACGTGCCCCGGGGAGGGATGTTCCAGAGGTGCAGCGTGACCGGTTCAGCGTCGGCGCCGCAGTTCGTCGCGCAGATCCAGGTTACGGCCAGGAAGACCGTCGCCAGCGACATTCGACCGGGAATGAGGGTCAAGGATTTCGATGCCGTCGAGGCCGCGCCGATGAAACGTGCAACGCTACCTGGTCAGTGCCGGAATGATCAGAGCGGGATTGCCCGGGGCCAGCGCGTACTCGGTGAACTCGATATGGCCGTCCAGAAACATGGCGTTGAGACCGCCCTGGTGACGGTCGCCCCCGTTCTCGACGGCCGCGATCGTGCCGCCGTCGGTGAGGTACTCGAGGACGTGGGGCATGTCGAACCAGATATGGCCTCTCGTGTCCATCATGTAGATGACGGCCATGGGGTTGGCGATGTCGATCAGCCGATTGAGCGGCACGTTGCCGTGTCGGTAAACCGCGATCTCCGCGTTGAGGCCGTAGTTCGGCCACAGCTTGCTGTCGTAGACGTCCGGATCCAGCCATGGCCGGGACTCGGCCGGGCAGTGGGTCACCTTCGCGTAGAGGCTGCCGCGCGATTCAGAGGGGTTTCCGGAGTTGGACTCCACGATCGAGCGCCACTCCTTGTTGTCGAGCATCCAGCCGTAAAAGCTGCTGTGCCAGGGCGCTTCCTCGTACGCCGCGACCAGGTAACCGTCGTTCTCGCTCACGTAGACCTGCACCGCCAGCGCCATCTGCTTCATCTGGCTCGCGCACAGCGTAGTCAGGGCGAGTGACTTCGCCCGCTTGACGGCCGGCAGGATCAGCGCGATCAGCAGCGCCACGATGGAGATGACGACGAGAAGCTCAATGAGCGTGAACGCCTGCCCCCACGGTTGGCGACGAGTGATGTTGCGGATCATCTCAACGTGCCTCGTCAGAACCCGATCATGCGGATTCTAGGGTGCGGTCATCGCAGTGGCAATGCGTCGCCGCCTCGGTGACCGGCTGATTTGCCCGCCCAGGGGTCCGGAATCGGCTGTAGCCGTGCCGAATCCAGCTTTTTTGACTCTGAACTCTCTTTTTCTTTTGGTAATCGTACAGGTTTCGAGTACAATCGTGAGTGGAGATCAAGATTGGAAGGTGGAGATGCGCCGCCATCACAAACCTGTTTGAGAACGACGACCAGGCGCAGATAGTGCGCATTACGTCGATACGGTGACGATTGTCATTCATATCCAAGAAAGGAGCATTGACAATGAGGACCAGTGGAGTCTTGATGGTGGCCCTGACGGCCATTGCGCTGACGGGCGTCGAAGCGCTCGCAGAATTCAAGGTTGTCGCGGATCCGGGCCGCGAAGAGTTCGGTTTCGAGCAACCCTCGCCCGGAACCAACGTCTTCACGCTCGGCGCACCGCAGTGGGGAAACGTCGGCAACCGGATTACCGGCGTGGTTCAGACGGGGGACGGCATGGGTGGTGGCACCGCAGGCGACGGTTCGCCCAACGATGCCGGCCTTCAGTCGGCGATGTTCACCGCCACCAGCAGTAACGCGCGAATCGACCTCAACGCATCGCCGCGCATGCTTCCCGGCCATACCGGGCGTTTTTCGTTCGCGTTCCAGATGCCCACCGGCAACAACGACTTCGAGACCCAGGTCTACCTGGATGGGGTCAGTCCCGACTCGTTTCGGGCGGTGTGGCTGAGCTTCGACAATGGCCGGTTCAGCACCCGCGACTCATCCGCGGGTAACGCTCACACCGATATCGGCACCTACGAGGGCGACAAGTGGTACGAGGTCGTCTGGGAAAAGCCCGTGTGGAGCGATGGCTCGGTCGGACAGCCATTCACCGTCAGCCTGTACGATTCGAGCACGCAGGGTCTCATCGGACAGGAGACCGTCTCCCTGGGTAAGGCGGTCGAGAACTTCGGGAACTGGGGGTTCTGGCTGGCGAATTCGTCCAGCAACTTCATGAAGCTTGATCATTTCAACTACGCCTTCGATGACGCGGGCGCTGCGCTGCCCGCATTCGTGCCCCGCGGCCCCGAACCGGGGACGCTGGGTCTGCTCGGGTTCACCGGCTTGATGCTGCTGCGCCGCCGTGCACGTGCGTGAGGCGCGTCCGCGCAGCGACTCGAATTCGCTAAGGTTGCAGATGATGGCGGCCGGTCCCTCGTGACCGGCCGTCTTTTTTATACTTGGGAAGGCACGGAGACACGGGCATGGCGCTCGAACGGGCGCGACCCGGGCTTCCGTGGGCCAGGAGACGCTCAGATAGCCACGAAAAGCCACGAAAGGCCACGAAAAGGGAAGAGCTACGAGAAGCCACAGCGCGGGCTGTGCCGGCAACCCATCGTGACGCCGGTCTGGACAATGCGACACCCCCCCAACCCCCCCTTACAAAGGGGGGGCTTCAATGCGCCGCTCCCGTTCCGGGGCTAGGGGGCACAACCTTGCAAGGACAACAGGAATTCGACGGTTTGTAGCACAAACCCTGTTCGAACGGCACGTGGTTCGTTACGCCGCCATCGTCCTCGTCACGGTGACCCTGGGGCTGGCAACCTGGGCGGGACCGGTCTTTCCCGCGCGAACGGTCCGTTCCAACCAGGTTCGGAGCCTGGCCGACCTGTCAATGATTCGCATCGCGGTCCGGCCCCTTCCCGAGGTCCTGCGGCGGGCGGGCCTGTCCGTCGACGCGATTCGCAGCCAGTGGTCCGAAGCGCTGCAGCAGGCGGGATTCGACGTCTCCGACGAAGCGCTCGCGCTGCTCGAACTGCGACTGGTGACCATGCAGGATCCCAACGACCCGGACAACTTCGCGATCAACCCGGTCCTGATGCTGTATCAGAACGCCAGGGTCCGACGCCGGCCCGGTGAACTGGTGATTCCGACTTACGTGAACATCCGGATCGGCATCGAGCGGCGGGACGGGATCGCCAACCCCGTGCGTCGCGTCCTCCAGGCCATGCGCGGCCAGTTCATCCAGGATTGCCGGCGTGCGAATGAGAAGTGAGTGATCCGGCCGGAGGGATCCCGCCACGTCAATGCGGTATCGCGGGCGGGATCACACCGATGTTCCGGCCCTCCCGATACGCGATCCCGTCGTCGATCATGCGTTCGATCGTGAATTGCGGATCGTATCCGAGCAGGGTCCGCGCCCGGGTCAGGTCGAATTCGAAGTGCCAGTGGTTGGGCAGGTCCACCTCCACGCAGGTCTCGCCCAGACGTTCACACAGGTACTTCACGGTTTCGTCCCATGGCGCCGGGCGCGGGCCGGCGATACAGAAGGTCTCGCCGATGGCCTGGTCGCTTTCGATAGCGCGCTCCACCGCGTGCACCGCGTCGCGCACGTCGACGACGTGCCAGGTCCATGGCCTGCGATCAGGCCCGTAGGGGATCACGCGCTGGGTCGGGTCGACGACGGCCTGCTCGACGATTCTCCAGGGCTCGGCGGCGGCGGCCTGGTAGCAGGTGTACCTTTCGTCCGCGGATTGCAGGACGCCCGTGACCCAGTCGCTGCGCCAGCCTTCGAGCACCTCGTCGCAGGCCATGATGAAATTCGGACGCAGGACGACGGCAGGCAGGCCGGTGCGATAGTGAAACGTGCGCAGCATCGTCTCGTTGGCGGCCTTCGTTGCACCGTACAGCGTCAGTGGGTTCAACGGGCTGTCTTCGGTGATGACCGGGCCGGTGTTGTGCACTGCGTACGCGGACGTGCTGCTGAGATAGACGAATCGACTGATCCGGTCAGCGCGCTCAGCGGCGGCGTGGAAGACATTGAAGCTTCCACGACAGTTGACGTCGTAGAAGAAGTGAGGCGAAAGCCCCGCTTCGGCCATCAGCGATGCCGCGTGGACGATGACGTCACAGCCGTCCACGGCGGCTTCCACGACCTTCTCGTCACGCAGGTCACCGTGCACCGTCTCGGTTGCCAGCCCGGCGAGAGATTCTTCGGCCGGGTCGTCCGGGATGACGAGCGCGCGGACGTGCTCGCCCCTCTCCAGCAGGCGCTTCACGAGGTTGGCGCCCAGGCGGCCACTCGCCCCGGTGACGAGGATGCGTTCGAATCGGCGTGCGTCGTTCATGTCGCGTTCTCGTGCTCATCATGCGGATCGACTGAAACTGCGGCGCCGGTCTTGATCGACTGCTGCGCCGCCAGCGCGACGCGCACGCTGTCCCGGCCCGTTTCGGCGCGGCCCGTCGACGCGCCGGCATGCGACCCCGACGTTCGGCAATCGAGGAAGTCAAGCCATCCCGTGCGATCACCGTGGGCCTGGGCCAGCGAATAGTGCCACACGTCGTGGCGTCGGGTCTCGTGCTCCGGATCCCACAGTTTCAGCTGCTCGAGGTCCGTCACCAGGCGGCGACCGTTGTCGCCGATGATCTCCAGCTCGTGGGCGAAAGGCGGGCAGAAGAAGCACATTTCCAGGCAGGCTCTGGCGCCGTTGTCGTAGTCGATCAGCACGAACGCGTGATCGATCAGGTCGCCCGGGTTGCTGCCTTGCTCCGGGGTGAGCGCCTTGCCTCCGATGGCCTGCACCCTCGAGGCCCGGCCGCCGCAATACCAGTTGAACAGATCGAAATGATGAACGTTCTTCTCGACCAGGGCGCCGCCCGACTTCGATTCATCCGCGATCCAGTTGTCGACCTTGGGGATGAAAGGTGCCCGCAACTCGCGGCAGAAAAGCATGCGCGGCGTGCCGACGGCGCCGCTGTCGACCAGTTGCTTCGCATGCCTGAACACCGGCACCGTCCGCAGCTGAAGGCCGACGTAGAACAGGCTGTTCGAATCGCTGACGGCGGAGACGATGGCATCACAGTCCGCGAGGGTGGCGGCCATGGGCTTCTCGCAATAGATATCCAGCCCCGCTTCGAGTCCCGCCAGCGTGATTTCACAATGCAGGTATTGCGGCGCGGTGACGAGCAGCACGTCGGCCTCGACGGCGGACAGCATCCGGCGCCAATCCTCGAAAGCGCTCGCCTGGGGTGCCTGCGCGGCCGCCTTGTTGCGCGAAGGGCCATGGGGATCGGCATAGGCCACGAATTCGCCGCCGCCCTCGATCTGCTGAATCGAACTCATGAGGCCGACACCGCGGCCACCCGTACCGACAACGACGATGCGTGGCTGTTTCAAGCGAAGGCCTGTTCGAAGATCATCAGAAGATCGTCAGAAGATCATCAAGAGCTGCATGGTGTTCGCGGGCGCATTCTATACTGCCCCCGATGTCCCGTGATCTGAACGTCCCTCTGGATGTCCAGGAAACCGCCGGTGTCGATCGGTCTGGCTTTCCGGTGCGAAGCGGGGTGCCGTTTGCCCCCGGAACGCTCACGGACGCCCGGCAGGTATCGCTCTCCAGCAACGGCGGACCGGTGCCGCTCCAATCGACGCCGCTGGTACGTTGGCCGGACCAGAGCATTCGGTGGCTGTTGATCGACTTTCTGGCGGATGTGCGGCGCCACGGTTACCGACGGTACGTCTTGCGCACCCGATCTGATCGAGCGCGGCCGGTCCTGCCGCAACCGGTCAGGGTGCGAAGGCGCGCCGACCGCATCGGTCTTGCTAACGATCGGTTTCAGATCGAGGTGGGATCGGGAGATTCTCTGGCACGACTGGTGCACGCGCGCGGCGCATTCGATATCGACCTGTTCGGCGCGGTGCGCCGGTACGGTTCGCTGACGGCCACGAAACCGGATGTCGACATCGAGACGCGCGGCCCGGTGCGTGCCACCGTGTGCCTGACCGGACGTCTTGGAACCAGGCAGAAGTCCGCTCCGCACCTCGAATACCGGGTTCGGCTGCACATGTACGCCGGTAGTGACCTGGTCTGCGTCGAGCATCTGATCGTGAACGATGACCGCGCGCGACTGCAGACGCTGGTCAAGAATCTAGGCGTGCGCTTGCGGCCGATGGGCGCCGAGGCCCCGACGGGCCGCATTGGCGGCGTGTCCGGCGCCTGGTCCATCGGAGCCGGGACCCGGGCGTTTCAGAAGGGCCACGGGCTCGTTCAGATCAGCGGGGATCTCGGTTCGCGCGTACGGCGGGGCACGCTTCCGGGCTGGGCGAGCATCAGGTCAGAAGGCGTGCGGCTCGACGTGAGCGTACGCGACCTTGCCCTGCAGTGGCCCAAGGATTTCGTCTGGGATGGCGACGCGATGAACATCGGGCTTTTCCCGGCCTGGGAATCGGTGAAGGCCCGAGACATGGAGCAATGGACGAAGCACCTGTACCTGTTCGAACGGGATGCCTACGTCCTGAAGGTCGGTGTGGCCAAACGGCATGAGTTCTGGCTGCGCCTCGACGAACGGAAATCCATGGGCGGTGCGGCCGGTTTCCACAGAAGCGTACAGTCCCCCCTGTTTGCCGCCGCGCCGGGGAAGTATGTTTCGCGAAGTGGCGCGCTGGGTACGTTCAAGTCTGATGACGACGTCCTGGACCGCGACTGGAACCGGTTGTTCGATCAGATGGCAGGGCGGTTCCGGAAGCGCCAGCACGAGAACCAGGAGACCGGAGTCCTCAATGCCGGCGACTGGTACGGCGAACGACAGACCAACTGGGGCAACAACGAATACGACACCGCATTCGCGTTTTACATGCAGTTTCTTCGAACCGGCCGCCGCGACTTCCTGGAGACCGCGCGCCGCGCCGCCTGGCATGTCGCTGACGTGGACACGCTCCATCACGTGAACCGTGTCCTGCAAGGGTCGGCGACGCGGCAGTCGTTCATGACGCACGGATTCATGCGCGGCCAGGTTTATCCGCATACGACGGGACACGTGTCGAGTTACCGGCCGCCCCCGGCGTTGTCGGCGCGAGGACGGCATGAACCGGCGGTTCATCCCTACAACGCGGGACACCACTGGACCCAGGGTCTGGCCGCCTGCCATGTCCTGACCGGGGATCGCTGGTGTCTCGAGACGCTGCGGGCCATTGGTGATTGGCAGGTCGCGGTCAGCGAGACACCGGGCTACACGTACTACCTGGATATCGACACCCACTCGGCTCGGGTGGCGGGATGGTCGCTCCTGTCGCTGATGGCGGCGTACCGGGTGACGCGCGCGTCGAAGTACCTGCGCGCATCGCGGCGCATCGTCGACCTCGTCCTCGAATCAGCGGATCCCCACAGCGGCGCGTGGCACTATCCGCTCTACGGAGCGCACTGTGGTTGCCGGATCAAGCACGTCGGTCAACCTGCCTTCCTCACCGGCATTCTTCTCGGCGCGCTTCTGGACTACGACGAGGACCAGCGTGATCGCAGGATTTCGGACGCGATCGTTCGAGCCGTGCGCTATATGATCCGAAGCAAGTGGGACGATCCGGCCCGCTCGTTTCGAATGACGGAGTGTCCCGCGACGGAAAGCCTCCCCGAACTGAACGGTCTCTGTCTGCGGTCGCTCTTCTACGCGTCGAGAATCACCGGCGATGCGCGATTGGATTGCGTCGCCCGGGCGGCCCGGCAATCGTTCATCGAGCACCTGGAGAAATCCTTTTCAGGCATGGGCAAGGACCTGACCCTCGCGGCGCGTGACATGCCGGCCGTCCTCGGATTGATGGAGTCAGACTAGCGGGTGTATCGCGCGCTCGGGTCCGGACCGCAACCCACTCTTGAAGAGAGCCTCACACGGAGGCACGGAGGGGGAATAGGGGGACGCCGACGCGCCCCCATAGCTACACGAGCGTCTTGTCCGTATCCACCGCGCCGGCGCCGCCGAACTCCTCCACGATGCCGATGCGCGGTGACAGGTAGTATCGGGACAGGGCCACGAACCTCCTGAGCACGTCCGCGCACACGATGTCGATCTCTTCGATGACGTCATGGCGGGCCATTTCCATCTGCTGCCATCCATGCGTGTCGGTCGAGTCCCCCAGAAGAAGCAGAACGCTCGCCTGTTCGCACGTCTTGTGTGGCGCCGTCATGACCTTCGGCCCGGTGACGGTCGGGGCATACGTGCGCGCGAGCATCGAATGCTCCGGCGTGCCGATCACGATCAGGTTGCGCTCGAACATCTGCGGTTCGCGATCGAGATAGGACTCCCATCGAATCAACAGCTCGTCGTTGGCGAGCACGGAGTGGAGCACGTTGTGCAGGTTGTACGCCCACTCGGCCTCCTTGCGGGTCGCGTTCGCGCCGACTGCGATGGTCGTGGGCGCGTTGAGGTCGATCTCGCGCAGGATCTTCACGCCGCCGGGATATTCCACGCTTTCGTAGGGACTGCGGTCGAGATCGATCATGTCGGGGCGGAAACTGCGATGGCGCAGGACGCTCCAGCCGCAAATCGTCCGTTGCTCACGATCGTCACGGTACCGGACGACGGGAAACACGTGGTAGTAGCCCGGCTTTTCCCGGTCGTCGAGGGTGAGACGCGCCGTCAACGTGCGGCCGTCACGGGGTTCGAGCACGAAGCCTTCGAACGCGTCGGGCGCGATGGCGATCTCTTCCGGTCCTTCCATGTTGATCGCCGTGATCGTCAGGCGATGCTCGGAAATGTTGCGCACGGTGAACGAGAGCTCGAAAGGCGCGGAAGCCGTGATCTCGCCCTCGGCGCACGTCAGCTCGACCTGGTTGATGGGGAGATCCCGCGGCCCGTACTGCTTCTGCAGGTCCCTCAACAGCGCTCCTTCACCGCGGAGCGTCCGGTCCCATGCCACGAGCTCGTAATGCCTACGGCCGTGCCGCTTCCAGAAGGTGTCCTGGAACCAGCATTTGTAGAGGTGGGTGATGCCGCGCTCGGCAAGCTGACGACCATAGATCTCGCGGCAGACGGCCACGCGATCCTCGTCACTGAGGTGCGTCAGCCCTCCCCAGCCGGACTCGGTTGCCATCGGTTCCAGGCCGTGCCGTCCGCAGTAGTTGCCCAGCGAAATCGGGTAGTTGGCCACCTCGAAGGTCTGGTCGAGCTGATCCTCGACGGGTCGCCATCCGCGGCGGAAGCCCGAGAAGTAGTCGTGGGACGAGAGGCACTGGAAATCGAGCCCGGCATCCCGCACGATCCCCGCGTACGCCGCCATGCCCTTGGAGACGGTGATGATCACCCGCGTCGACGACTTGTGAAACTCCGCCAGCATCTCCCGGGCCCGGTCCAGGTACGCCGCGTTCACGCCCTGGCAGTATTCTCCGCTCTCGTGGTCCGCGTAGATCGCCTCGTTCATCGGTTCGTTGAACTCGATGACGTCGGCGAACTCGTGATTCAGACGGTCGACCGCCGCGATCGCTCCCGGTTCGTAGTCGATGTCCAGACACATCGAGACGCCGTAGGTCCGCGCGGTCTCAAGAATGAATCGCACCATCTCCAGCTCGACGTCATTGCGCGCCTTCAGGTGGTGATAACGGCACGCCAGCCCCAGCGCGCTCATGATGCGAAAGTCCCTTCGGATCACGTCCCTGAGGCGTCGGCTGCGGGGCAGGGTCAGCAGGTCGTTCGTCTTGCCCACTGACGTGTCCGTGCGCCACAGCACGAAGTCCTCGGCCAGTCGATCCGGAATGTAGAGCACGCCGAGCTTCGTGTGCCGGACCCCGAGATCCACCGTGGGCGTTCGATCCTCCAGCGCGATCCTGCGATAGCCTTCGTAGAGCACGAACTGCCGATCGGCCTCGGCCGCGGTCGTCCGACCCGACACGTGAAGGCGCATCGCGTATGAGATTCGCCTTCCGGGCGGCGGGCCGACGAACTCGTACTGGCCGTCCGCGTCGTAGCGGGTCTGCGTGTACCGCGGCCCGGTCAACGAGGTCACGCAACATGCGTCCGAGTCTGACGGGAGCAGGCGGTGCATGGCCATGCGCCCGTTGCATTCGAGGAGCCATTTCCCGTCGGGCGTCGGCTGGTGCCAGTTGAACGTCTGGTCGTTCATGAGCTGGCACGTCCAGTCTTCCCCGCCAAGCAAGAGCCAGTCGAGACCCTGATAGAGGCGGTCCGGCGGCTCCTCGAACTGCAGTTCCTGCCTGACGCGCCCGTACAGACGTGATGCCGTGGACGTGATGCCCCGGTCGACACGGACGCGCTTGGCGATCGCCATGGTGCGCTGCGTCTGCTGCGAACCCTGGTTCGTGACGCCAATCTCGACGTCGACGAAACCCGCGTGATAGCAACAGACCGTCAGGTCGATCTCGTAGTCGGCCCATCGACCGGACGAGCGCGATCGGGTGCACACGGCGCCGTGCTGACGGGCGTCCACGGTCATCTCGGGCCACGCCTGATCATCGAGATCGTCCGGCCGCACCTCGGGGGCGTCGCCCGAGGGGCGGTCGATCAGCCCCAGGGACAACTCCGCGACGAAATCTCCGGACGGAGCGCACACACGAACGACTCCGTTCTCCACGGAGGCGCTGATGCCGCCGGGGGGACGAGCTTCCGTTTCAGGTCTGCAGGCGATCTCGCTGCCGGCAGGCACGTCGGCCAACAGCACGAGTGTGTCATCGATCTGCTGTGTCGGGACGGGTTGCGCGCCGGTCACGTCTCGCGATCGGTGTTCGATGCTGCCTGCGATTTCCGCAGGTATCGTCACCGGTGTCATGGCGCGAAAGTCGAAGTTGTTTCGCACGATGATCATCAGCGCTCCGGCTTCTTCATGAGGCGCTGCCCGGTATGCCTTCGAAGCGCAGTTCCGACGGCTCGAACAGCAGCAGCGCCCCGCAATCGATGCCGATGAGCATTTCCGGCTCGCCGTCGCCGTCGATGTCCACCATGCAAGGGGTCGGCGTGTGGCGACCGAGCGCGAGCGGACCGCCATTGAAGGTTACGTCGCGCGCGCGCCCGAATCGCGGCACGGTCGGCGTGCCGATGTTCGCGATCCAGCGGACGGTCGGGACGCGCCCGTCGGGAACCGGTTCGACCTTCCCGAGAATCGTGCCGAACAGGACGTCGAGCGTGCCCGTGCCGGTCACGTCGGACATCCAGAGCTTGGTACGGCCGGCCAGGACGCTGCCGCGGTTCTGATGACCGTCCAGCTTGTACGGCTGATCGTCCGGATCGAGAAGGAGCGTCCCCTCGTCGAGGAGCGCGGGATCCGCCGAGTCGATCTTGCGGTACACGGCCAGCCGGCCTTGCGGATCCAGGGCGATCAGCTCGGTGCGGCCGTCGGCATCGATGTCGGCGATGCAGGGCCGCTGTCGCCAGACCGTATCGAACGTCCCGTCCCCCTGGCGCAGCCAGACGCCTTCGGCGAGCATCGGCATGCCGTTTCGATCGCGGCCGGTGTTTCGATAGAGGATCATCCGTCCAAGGCTCGTTCCCAGGATGAGGTCGTCGGTGCCGTCGCCGGTCCAGTCGCCGACGGCGGGGTTCGTATAACCCCAGGACGATTCCTGCGGCCCCTGCACGTCGCCTTCCGGCCCGGGCGTGATACGGATCGGCTTGCCGCCGGCGAGCAGGGGCACCGGTGCGGCGAAGCGGGGTGACTGCGGGCCGCCCGTGTTCTCGATGAACTCCACCGCGCCGGACTCGGCGCCGACGATCAGGTCGATGTCGCCGTCGCCGTCCCAGTCCACCGCCGCGGGTACGGAAAAGGTTGGGCCGTGGACATCGCCGCCGGCGGTCAGGAAGGTCTCCTCGGGACCCAGGATCGGCACCCCGTCGTCACCCATCCCGATGACCGGCACGCAGCCGAAATGGATTCCGGAGAGCAGGATGATCGTTCGACCGGCCGGGTCCCGGTTGACGGCGGCGGGCTGGCTCTGCCGGGTGACCAGTTCCCACGGGGTTCGGTCAGGTCGGCGCACCGGTCCGCGATCGACGAACTGCGGCGCGCCGGGCTCGCCGATGTTCTCCAGGTAGATGAGGTTTCCGTTGCACTGGCCGCAGATCAGATCCACATCGCCGTCGCCGTCCAGGTCGACGGGGCAGGCCGTCGCGACGCCGAAGAACTCGATCGGGAGGCCCTCGGGATCGACAAGCGGAGCGCCGTGCCCTTCGAATCGCGGTGCCTGCGCGGTCCCGACATTCCTGAACCGATACAGGAACCCTCGTTCGCTTCCCCCGCGCCATTTCCCGTTTTCGTCGAAGCGGGACTTGACGATCTCGGACCACGGTGCGTTGTCCGTGCGGTCGCCCACCGGCGGCCAGTAGCCGTCGGGGTATCCGCAGAAGCATCCGCCGATCAGGTCCGGGATGCCGTCGCCCCCGAGGTCGGCGACCGCCAGGTTCACCGGGCCGACGACGTCGTCGGGCGTGGAGACCTGGCCGATCTGCTCCTTTTGCGTAAACAGGCGCACGCCGTATTCGGTTTCACTCGTATGGATCCAGACCGTCCACTCCGGTCCGATGCTCACGAAGCCGTGCGGATATCCGAACCGATCCGCGGCATAGGCCCATCGGGTCATCTCGGGGCCGCACGCTTCGACGAAAACGGGGCGGGAGAGCAGCGTCGGCTCGTCCGGGCCGCCGACGTGGCGGGTGAAGGCCAGGCGGCCGGTGAGCCCGCGCTGCGAGAGATGGTCGTATCCGAGCCAGAGCAGGTACTGGGCATCGCCCGCCGCATCCGCGCCGAGGACCATCGCCCGCGAAAGCAGCGCCTCGCGAAACGGGATGCGGGCGTCGGGTTCGTGTCGGAGCAGACGCATGAGGTGAGACCTTGGCTTTGATTCTATCGAAACCGGTCGTGCGACGGCGATGACCTGCGCGACTCGAAAGCCGTTACGATCGCGATCCCGCTACACTCGACATCGTGATGGCACAACTACGCATCGGCATCGGGCGTTTCTATCACGAATCCAACAGCTTTTCGACCGTACCGGCCACCGCGGAATCGTTTCGCGCGCCGTCGTCCAACGGCGGCACGGTGACGGGGCCACCGATGCTGACGCAGGAGGATCGATCCGACGAGGTGACCGGTTTCGTCGACGTGCTGGGCGAAGACGCCGCCGCCGAGGCCGTACCGCTCCTGAACACGGGCACGCTGCCTTCGGGCCCCGTTACCCCGGATGGCGTGAGGTTCCTCGAAGATACGCTTCGCCGACAGTTGCACCGTGCGGGTCCGCTCGACGGCATCTGTATCGCTCTACACGGCGCCATGAGCGCCACGGACATTGACGATCTCGATGGTTACCTGCTGGATGTCATTCGCCAGGAGGTGGGTCATGACCTGCCTGTCGTCGTCGCGCTGGACTGCCATGCGGTCGTGACGCGCCGCATGATCGATCTATCGGATGCAATGACTGCGTTTCGGACGCATCCGCATACGGACCTGGTCGAGACCGGTCAGCGCGCGGCGCGCATCCTGCTCGACCTGCTCCGGCGCGGCGCGCGCCCCGTCGTCGGTCATCGGCGCCTCCCCATGCTTTTCGTCGACCCGGGGACACTGGCCGGTCCGTTGAAGCGGATCTTCGAGAAGATCGTTTCGTGGGATGATCGCGACGGCGTCATCTCGTGTTCGCTCTGTCCCTCCTTTCCATACCAGGACGTGCCCGAGCAGGGTTGGACGGTCCTGGCCGTGACGCGCGACGACGAAGCCCTGGCCGAGCGCCTGGCGGATGAGCTGGCGGAGGAAGTCTGGTCGATCCGTCACCAGCTGCTGTCACCGCCCCTGGTGGCTCCGGACGAGGCGGTCCGCCGAGCCGTCGCCGTCGACGGGGCGCCGGTCGTGATCACCGACTCGGCCGACAACGTCGGCGGTGGAGCACCCGGCGACACCACCACGATGCTCGAGATGTTGCTTGCGATGCGTGACCAGGTCGACGGCCTGATCCTCGCCCATCTTCCGGATGCCGGCGCGATCGCCCGGATCGCGTCGGCAGGGGTTGGCGATGAAGTTCACGTTGCCGTCGGGGCCAGGATGGACACCGCCTTCAGCGAACCGCTGCCCGTCACCGGACGCGTCACCTGCGTGACCGGCGGGCAGATCACCAACGACGGTCGATTCGGCAACGACGCGATGATCGATATCGGTGCGGCGGTGTGCCTCGCGGTCGACAACGTCCGGCTCGTCCTGACCGAGCGCGTGATCATGGGCCCGCAGCCGTCGCTGTTTCGCAAGGTGGGCCTCGAGCCGTTCGACGCGAAGATCGTCATGCTCAAGAGCACGATCGGCTACCGGGTGACCTACGGCCACGTGGCGAAGGCGGTCATCCCCGCCGATTGTCCCGGAGCCATGTCCGCGAACATGACCCATTTCGACTTCAAGCGCGTGCCGCGCCCCATTTTTCCGCTCGATCCGGACGCGGCGTATTGAGCGAGGGTGTAAAGCCCTGGCCGCGGCGGGAATGGCCGCGAAGAGTCGCAGCGCGGGCTGAGGCCGGCAATCCATCTTTGCGCCGGGTCTGGACAATGCGATACCCCCTCCGAACCCCCCCCCTTACAAAGGGGGGGCTTTAATGCGCCGCTCCTCGCGTTGCGCCCGCGCGGCCAGGTATCGTCGTTTGATCTCGTCGCCGTCCAGCACGCGCTTCCACAGGCGCAGTTCGTCGATGATCGCATCGCAGGGATCCTTGCCGTCCCGACTGCCGATCCACAGCGTGTCGGGCGCCTTCATGCCGCCTTTCGACCGAGGATCGAAACCCGGCTCTTCCTGGACGAGCACACCGTCGATGTATCCGTTGACGTGATAGAGCACGGGTGTCACTTCGTTGCGCAGCAGCTTGAGGCGCCTGCCATCCCCCCACGTCAGGGCCAGGTGGTGCCATCGACCCGCCTTCCAGGAGACGTTCTGACCTCGTTTCGTCGTCGAACCGATCGCACCCATGCGAAGAATCCGGCCGTGCAGCACCTGCAGCGGATACGAATTGGCAAACGGCGCTCCCGCGTGGATGAAAGCGCGCGAGCCGGCATCGGTCCCGGAGCCATTGGGGCGCACCCACAGCTCCAACGTGCCTTCATGTATCGGGAAGCGATCGCCGATGGCGTAGCGAATGCCGTGGCCGTGGTTCAGGGCCGTGAATCCCCGTCCGACGAAGCCGCGCACGAAGTGCCCGCCTTTAACCGTGGCGCCGCTCCCGACGAGAAGCGTTCGATCTTCGAACGGTTCGTGAAGCACGAGGTCTCCGTGGTCGGGCGCTGCTTCACCGAGCGTCGCCGAAGCCATAGCACCGAGCATGATCACGCCGACGCAATGCCGCATCATGGCCGCACCTCCGTTTCGCCGGGCGGTTGCCAGTTGGGATCGTGGGTCAGTACAAGCCGGTCGAGATCGACGTAAGCGATCCGGTTGACCAGCTCGACGTAGTGCGGGCCGGGGTCAAGCGAAACCGACGACGCGGCGCGGAGCCAGTGCCACTTCTCGCGATCGTGCCCCGGCGGATCGACGAGCGGCACGGTGTCATGGTCACGATCGATATTGAAGTCGACGCGGTATTCCGCGTCCGTGCCCAGGTCGCGCACGTTGAAGGTGGGGGGCCATCGCACGAGCGTCCAGATGAAATAATCAGCCTTGCGGTCGGCGGTGAAGCCCCACGTGCAGCGTGCCTGCGCACTGGCCATGCACCTGAGGAAGAATCCCCCGGACGCGGCTTGCTCCATCGTGACTATGCGCCCGGCTCCGCGAACATCGGGGCGCTCTGCTTCCAGCGCGATCGTGTCCCCCGTCGCGCTGACGCCGATTCGAACCGGCCGGCGCACTTCACTGCGGCTCCAGGCCGGACCGCCGCCGAAAGAGCCCAGGATGTGCGACGTGGTCGCCGCCGTCGGCGCCAGCCCCGTCGCGACGAGCGCCATGCGCACCTGCACGCGCTCGCCGGGTTGCAGCGACGTACTGACCGATGTGGGCACCGAACGCACGCCGGCTGGCAGCGCCGCCCAGTGAATCCGGCCGCGCAGGGTCGAATCGGATTGGTTGTGCACCACGGCGTCGATCGACTGTCGCGCTCCGGCCGACAGCGCCACCTGCTCCTGCGCGCATTGAAGGGCAACCTGGTTCGCGGCTTTCCGTGCGCGGATCGTGAACCGCGTCTCGTCGGCGCTCTCGGCCGGCGCGACCAGCAGGTGCTGGCGACGGTCGACGCGGACTGCCGGCGGCAATGAGGCCCATTCCACCGGAACGCGCAGCGCCGGCGTGCGCGGATTGGCGAGTTCGACGTCGACGGTCTCCGGGCGGTCACCTGCCAGTTCGACGCCTTGTGGCACGATGAACATCGCCGCGAAGCCGTCCGGAATCAGGGCCATGAGATCGGCGGCGGCCTCGCTGCCGCCGGCAAACTCGAGGACGTGCCGTCCGCTTGAAAGCGCGACTGCGGGAGATGCCCCCCGCCAGCGCCAGGACGCGTGCCGGTCCTCCGAACTCACGGATAACCATGGCCCGCCGTCGATCCGGAATCGAATCGGCTGCGATTTCGGGTCGAGCCTGACGCGTACCGCCAACCGGTATTCGCCGTCTTCGGCGAGGGAGAACGACAGGCGATTGGGACGATTCGAATCGGGCGATTCGCCGAACCGCACGCAGGCGGCGCCCGACGCGAGTGGATCCGCTTCGATTTCGACATCGGGTGCCAGCCACTCCGGCTCGTCCAGTTCGAAGGCGCGAATGCTCCGGACGGACCGACCGTTCAACCGCGATAGCTGCACCGCGTGCCTGCCCATGACGGGACGTTCCGCAACCGTAAGGCGATAGCCCGGCCGCGAATCCGCCCCGGCGGCGTCGGATCGAATCAGCCAGGCTCGTGGTCCGCGCGGCAGCCAGGGGGACATCATGCTCATGGCGGCAGGCATGCGCTTCGTGGTGAACGCCATTTGCTTGGGGTTGCTCGAACCGTAAATCCGCTGGCCGAAAATCCTGTCCGCGCGAGTCAGGAAACGATCGTCGCGAGTGAGCTCGAATGCCATCGCCAGCACTTCGACGACCCACGGAAACGAAGTATGGCGCGTGACCTGCGTCGGCGTGAAGTCATCGAGGACGCGCTCCGCGTACTGAATGATCGCCTCGCGGCAGCGCGGGTCGCCGGTGACGCGGAAGTATTCAATCACCGACAGGCCGACGACCTGCATCATCCAGCCGCGGCCTTCGGTGAGATCCCGCTGTATCTCGTGGTACGGCCACTCTCCCGAGACCGGGCTGTCGAGAAAGCCTTCGATGTAGTGTCGCGCCGCTTCCAGGTATCGCTGGTCCCACGTGTCGGCGTACAGGGACACGAACGCCAGTGCGGGCCAGCCGTATCCGCGATGCATCTCCACGGCCGGCGGCAGCGTCTTGCGCAGCTTGAACCTCCCGTGGCTCATCGCGACCTCGGTGGCCCGCCGGTCAGCGAAGAGATGTCCGAAAGCCAGCAATCCGTCGATCCACGCGTGCCCGCCGGCGCCCGCTTTCTGGCCGACGTGCTCGGGGCCGTGCGCGTACTGGGCCCCGGCGCGATGAGCCGGGAAGTGCACGTGATCGATATCCATCCAGTGTCGGCCGGCGATCTCGGCTTCGTGGAACCATGGTCGCGTGCCGCGCCGCGCGAACTCGTGCACGAAGGTCAGGGTGCCGTCGTACTCGAGGTTGATCCACGCATTGCCCTCCGGATCGTCCCAGTTGCTCCAGTTGCGGATGCCTCCGCTGGCCGTCGACGCGCGATAGGCGCCGCAGAACGAGTCGCCATAGTCGCGCATCCCGTAGTGCCGCTGCGGCAACAGGTTTCGACGACGGTTGACATAGGACGCCAACCCGTCGTCCATGCTCGATTCGTAGGGACGAAACAGATCGGGATTGAACGCGCCGACCTCGCCCAGTGCCTTCGTGGATTGGACCCAGGCGGGAGGCGTCGGCGCGATCAGCGGGTGCTCGAAGGCCGCCGCCACCCGTGACGCCGCCACCGAACCGCTCTGACCCGGGTGGAAGTGGAACAGCACCTCGTGACGCTTGGCCATTCCCCGGTAACAGTCGAAATGGGGCTGGCTGCGCTGCGGCCATAACTCGAGAATCGCCGTCGTCCCGTGCGTGATCAGGCTCTTGGGTTGTTGCTGCCAGCCGTGGCGCACGGCGACAGTCATCCCGAACCGATCGTCGCCGAGATGCATCCAGCCCCCGAAGCGCCTGCCCTTCGCGATCGGACGATCGGACTCGTACAGTCGGAACCGGTCATGCGCGGACTGGAAGATCTCGACGGGCGCGCCGGCGGCAGCGCCTTCGTGCACGGCGCCGTCGTCGATCCCGAACGCATGACGCACCTGCCCCGAATCGAGTTCGAGCGGCACCGACAGCGCCAGGCGGCTGATCATCCGCCACCACGCGTTCTTCTTTCGGTAACCGTTGCCGTCCTTGAGGTTGGAGCGGATCCAGCCGCGCACCTGGTCGTCGTGCGCGTTTGTGAAGGTGTAGAACACTCGCACCATCGAGTGACCGGCGTAAGCGTGATAGCGCGCGTCGTACGCGAGCCATTTGGCGCCGTCTGCCGCGACGTGCCAACCCTGCACGCGCACGACGGCCCGCATCGGTCCGGTCTCTTCGATCGTCACGCGCTCGGGCGGACGATCGGCGGTGCCGTAGTCGGTGGCGATCTCCGGCGCATGCTCCAGCGACGGCCGCCATTCGTCGATGACACGGCAGGTCGACGCGTCGAGGTAGCTGGCGCGGGGCGGTTCCGACAACGTCGCTCCTCCCGGGGGGTGCCCGGTCACGATCGTCTCGTCGTCGGTATGTCTGCGGTTGCCGTCGACGTCCAGGCTGACATGTTCGAACAGGCTGAAGCGCGACTTGCTGAGCGCGAATTGCAGCGGGCCGGTGTCGATCTCGATGCGTTCGTCCGAATCGCGCACCGTGAGCGGCGACGCGGCGGACGACGGTTCGATCGCATGGCCGTACTCGATCCCGTATTCGGCGCGCCGACGGGCCCGAACGTTCGCCTGGAAGTCGATCGTGACCCACTTGACGCTACCGTCGGGCCAGTAGCCGGTGGCGCGAAACTGGCCGGGAACCGGGCGGCCCTGCGGACTGAGGACGCGCATCTGCCGGTCGGTGGCCAGTTCGCCGATCGGGACCGGGAATCCGAAGGTCACCGGATACTGCCGGCGGTCGATGCCTGCCGGTTCGTCGATGATCAGCGGGACGCTTCGCCGCTCGGCGCTTCCCTTCCGGAGGATGCGGAAATCCGCATCGGCGGTTTCGCGTTCCGTCGTCGCGCCGGGCTGATACGTGGCGCCGTAGCGTGCCGCGGCATCGAAGCCGGACACGTAAATCTTCAGGAAGCGAGGATCGAAGACGAATTGATCCGGACCATCCACGTCATCGAGGAACGACCTGCGGGTCAGCGCTTTGCCGTCACGCTCGATGACGATCGACGCCCGGTCCGGTGGGGGATCCCTGCCTTCGATCAGTCCGGTAAAGGACAGGCGGTGCTTCTGGATGGGCAACGACTCGAGGTTGCCGTAAGGACGCAACCGGCACCAGGTTCGCGTGCTCAGATCGACGTGTTGCGCATCGCCGACCGTGATGGGCGACGCCGCGCCGACGAGCGCGAGGATCGTGAGGATGTACGGCCACTTGAACATGTCGTGAAACGGGATCCGCCGCGATGCGTCCGCCCGGTCACCGTGGCGCTCCGAGTGCGTCACTCGCTCTGCAGTAATCCGTTGATCTGCACTTTCGCGCCGTTCTGATAGACCCGCAGCCCGTCCCCTGCGGCCAGCTGAAGCTTGTCCGCCACCTTGATCGTCGTATCGGGCCGGTACCCTTGCGACGGCCCCTTGTTGCAGGTGGCGTTGATCATGACCACGGACGTGTCACCGTAGGCGTCGAGATCGTAGGCGACGTATCCGCTGTCCTTGAAGAAGGTGCCGCCCATCGCGTAGCAGTTCATCAGCGTCAGGCCGGCGGCGCCATGGACGTAGAACCCGTTGAATCCGCCGGAGGTCCGGACGTTCTTCACGAGGAAATTCACGATGTAGTCGGTATCGACGTAGACGCCCCACGCGCCGGGTCTCGAGCCCGACTCGACGCGGATGTCGTTCAGCGACACGTTCGTCCCGTGGCCGCCCGTGCCCCGGTTGTGGAGGTAGATGCCCTTCTGAACGTGGCAGATCGCGTTGGTGCCGTCCACGGTCACGTTGGTGACGTGAGGGGCGACGATCTCCATGCCGATGCCGCGCTCGCGGTTTCCGGCGACGAGGTAGATGTCCTGGAAGTGAAAATGATCGGCGTCCAGGCTCGGGAAGTTCGGGTTCTTGTCGATGTAGATGCACTTGGGAACCCGGTACACCCGGATGTTCCTGAACGTCAGCGTATCCCATCCCTTGATCCAGATGCCCTTGTTCGAGAAGTCCTTCTTGTCGCCATCCCACCGCCAGACGGCGAGGTCTTCGAACATACCGCGCCGCATCGCCTCGATCTCGATGGCGCTGCCGGTGGGCTTGCCGCGGCCGCGAAAACAGATGCCCCGGACGGTGATGCCGTTGATGTACTTGCCTTCAGCCTGCTCGGGTGGCGCGAACTTCCAGCAGGTGGAACCGTCGATCTCGTCGTAGAGCACGGTGGTTGCGATCGTGCTTGCGCCGCCGTCGCCTTCGATGCTGATATCGTTGTCCTTGATCCAGAGCGTGGATTCGTCCTGGTAGTTGCCTGCCGGCATGTAGTACGTCGTTCCGCCGCCCTTGGCCTCGAGCGCGTTGCGCAACGCGTTCACCCACGGTTTTGCGCTGGATCCGTCACCGGCGCTGGCGTACGCTGTCACGTTCACCCGCGCATCCTGCGGGCTCGCGCCGGCGCGGGCTTCTGCGAGGATCGTGCCGAGGATCGCGCCGACGAATGCGACCGTCCATGCGACAAGGGCGATTCCCGAACGTGTGTGGCAATCGATCATGGCGCGCTCCATCTCGGTGTTCGAGTGACGAGGGTCAAATGTATTGGAATTCGCATTGCTGAACAAGCGGACCATCGTGACGCGGCTGAGCAGGCTGGGCGTGCGCGCGGGCGATCACGTCCTGGTGCATAGCGCGCTGAGCAGCTTCGGCCGCGTGGCCGGTGGCGCCGATACGGTGATCGACAGCCTGCTGGAAGCGGTGGGACCGGAAGGCACCGTGGTCGTGCCCACGTTCGGGACGGGCAGCTCGACGATCTTCGATGCGCGGAAGAGCGATACCGGCCTCGGCGCCATTCCCCAGGCGTTCTGGAAGCGGCCGGACGCCATGCGCAGCGTGCATCCGACTTCTTCCGTGGCCGCGATCGGCAGGGAAGCGGACCGGCTCGTCGCCGATCACGCCGAGGCCGCGACGGCACACGGCAAGGGCACGCCTTACCACACGCTTTACGAACTGGGCGGAAAGATCCTGCTGCTCGGCGTCGATCAGGATCGCAGCACGTTTCTGCACACGATCGAGGCGTTCGCCCGTCTCCCTTACCTGGGCACGGTTCGCCGCGACTACGTCGATGCGGGCGGAAGGCGGCGCAGCGGATCGTGGCGGCACCTCCCCGGCCCGCATCGCGACTTCATCGGACTCGAGAAATGGCTGTGCGACAACGGCCTGCTCGCCCGCCTGACGATCGGGTCGTGTCTGGCCCGCCTCATGCCTTGCCGAGCGCTGTTTGACGCGACGTCGGATCGTCTGAAGACCGAGCCGTTGCTGTTCATCTCCGACAACCCGAATCTTCCCGACGGCGTGCGGCAGAGGGCCGCGGGGCACGAGGCACGGTGGCGGCGCCTGCCGTTCGAACTCGCGGCGGATAGCGGCTTCGCCGGCCGCTACATGGAGCAGGCCATCGACAACCTGGCGCGCTTCGGCATCCGCAGGATCGTGCTGTCGAGCGTCAACGACGTGTTGTGGCACCAGGTCGACGCCGATCGACGCCGTTGGTATCTCCAGGGGCTTAGGAAGGCTCGGATTCGCGTGGCGGCCCTCCGGCTGGCGCCGGCCGCGCTCGCGCAGGCCGAATCACTGCTCGAGGAGGCCGGGACCCGGACGGCCATCGTTCCTTCCACTTCGGGCGTCAGGACGGTTTCAAAGCTCGCCGCCGCCGGCGCGTCGGTGCTGGTCGAGAACATCCTCGATCCGAGCTCGGGGATGCTCCAGCTGCACGAGGCGCTGCCGGCCCGCGCGCGGAAGAAGGTCCAGCTGGCGTTCAACCCGCTCCACTTCGTCATCGCGGGAGAGCATCCGTTTCTCAAGTCGTACCAGTCCGGCCTCAAGCACCACATCGGCGCGCTCGTCGTCAACGACGGGCTCGCATCGGGTCGTCGGACCCTGCCGGAAGAAGGTCGCGCCGAGATCAAGGAGCTGCTCTCGATCCTGCACGCCCGCAGTTTCGCGGGGATGCTTCTGCTTCAAGCCACGAGCGCTCGCTCTTTCGCGCGCAGCACGGAGCGATTCATAGGCCTCCTCGACCAGTTGGCCATTTGAGCCGCTGCGCGCGTTGCATGATCATCAAGGACACTGAACCATGAAGATTCATCTACTGGGGACGGCTGCGGCGAAACCGGTTCCCCGCATCTTCTGCTCCTGTCGCGGCTGCCGGGTGGCCAGACGGGAAGGGGGCAGGAGTCTGCGCACCCGAAGTTCGACGAGCATCTACCTGGGGGACGACAGCCCGCAAGACGTGCGCTACAAGGTGGACCTGGGACCGGACGCCCACCTCCATCAGATTCAGTTCGGCGAATGTCTCGATCGGCTGGAGCACCTGCTGTACACCCACGCCCATGCGGACCATGTGCATCCCTACTGGCTGAGCCTGCGGCGCCAGGCGATCGCGAAAGAAGGCATCGCGCCGCTGCAGGTCTGGGCGAACGCGCGGGTCATGGAGCTTCTCGCCGACCTCGATCTCGATGCCGCGAACATGACGGCTCACCTGGTCGAGCCGGGAAAGGCGTTTCGGGCGGGTGAGCTGGAGGTCGTGCCGTTGAATGCCATGCATCCCGAGGTCGAGCCGTGCATCAATTTCGCCGTCACGGCCGAAGACACGACGGTGCTGCTGGCGTGGGACACGGGTTACTGGGACGAGCCGACGTGGAACGCGGCCCGGGACCTTCGATTCGACGCGGTGATCATGGAGCTGACCGTCAACGGCCCCGACGGGCCGGCGTCGGGACCGTACCACCACAACGTCGAAAGTTTTCTGAAGATGAAACAGCGCATGGAAGCGTTGAACATGCTCAACGACGGCGCGCCGTTCGTCAGCACCCACATGGGTGACAACGGCCAGTTCAGCCACGACGAAGCGCAAGCGTACTGGACGCCGCACGGCGTGACGGTCGGATACGACGGGCTGCTGATCGAGGTGTGAGCGGCAGGGGGTTGATCGGCGGCCGGGTGAATTCGCGCAGGGACAGGTGAAGAGCTTCCACCATTCGCAGGATCGTCGGACTGTCATCGTGCCGAAGCACGAGCGCTACGGCTCCTTCGGCAGCGCGCTGCTCCTGTGCCCCGACGACACGCTGCTGTGTTCGTACGGGAGGAATGATTTCGAACGGTGCGTCCATCAGAAGGTGATCATCGCCAGCACTGACCGCGGGCGATCATGGTCGGCGCCGAACGTCGTGGCGGAGACGCCGGGCCTGGTCAAGACGATGCGCGGTGAATCGCTGACCCGGTTGAGCGATGGGCGCATCGCGATGGTCAGCAACCTGCCGGTTGCGGGCCCGGCGGGCAAGACGCTCTACGACGGTTTCGAGATTCGATGGAGCCATGACGGCGGCGCGAACTGGACCGAGCCCGCCCGGGCCGCCGACCAGGGGACGATGCCCTGCTCGAACCGGATCGTCGAGAACGCCGACGGGAGCCTGCTGATCACCTGTCGCGCTTCGGCCGTCGCGAAGCCGGTGAGGAAGGTGGTCATGCAGTACCGGTCGCGCGATCGAGGCGCGACCTGGGAGGGCCCTCGAGTCATTGCCGAGGCCCCGAACCTGCTTCTGACCGAGCCGTCGACGGTTCGGCTGCGCGACGGCAGGCTCATGTGCGTGATGCGCGAGACTTCATACGTGGGTTTCCCTTCGTACCGGATGATCTCCACCGACGACGGCGCGACCTGGTCGGCGATCGAGCCGATGCCGATCTTCGGACACGAGATTTTTCTCGATCAACTGAAGAGCGGCCGTCTGCTGGCTGCGTATCGTCACGTCGGGGGCTACGCCGCGACGTGGGCCTGGGTCGGCGACCCGGACGAGCGAGCCGGGTTCCGGGTGCCCGGAACGATTCGGACTCGAACGGCACCGGCGCTGGCGGACGATTGCCTTCGGATCCGCACGACCGGGCACGGCGAGACCGCGCTTTACCATCTGCAATCGCCGGAGTCGGCCCAAAGCACGATTCGTCTCGAAGCCGAGGTCCGATGTTCGGCGAACCGGATCAACGCCTGTGCCCTCCACGTCGCGCAGGCCGGCTGGATCACGTTTCATCCTGATCGGATCGCGCTGCCCGATTACCGAATATCGGCGCCGATCGACCTGAATATCTTTCGCCGTTTCGAGATTCTGCGCCGTGACGGACAGCTGGAGGTGGGATGCGACGGCAAAGTCCTTCTGCACCTGCCGGCATTGCAACGACGCGCTGCGCAGAAGACGTTCTACGGCGACCTGCATCCGGACAACGTGACGACCTTCGGAACCCGCAGCCCGTTCTTCGGTGACCTCGAAGCCGAGGCCGAAGGCGAGGCGGCATGGCGCTCGGTTCGGATGGTCATCACCGACCCGAGCCGCGCGGACGTCGAATATGACTGGAGCGCTCGTTCGGGCCTGCTGCCCAATCAGTACGAAGAGGATCGGATGATCGAGATCGAGAACAACTACGGCGGTCCCGGCGGCTTCTACTTCGCGGGGCAGGTCGCCTGGGCGCAGTTTCCGGACGGCGAGATCTTCGCGGCCACGGGCCGACAGTATCTCGACGCGCAGGCAAGGCGCAGTTCCTGGATTCGCGGATGCCGACTGCGCGAGGAAGATTTCCGGATGACGGAAGACGTGTCGTCCGAACCATGAGCCGCTTGCCCCTCGATCGGGAAACGTGGCCGCCCGGCGATGCCCGATCCCGGGGTCACGTGTCGACCTGCCCGCTGAAGCCCGGTCCGCCGGCTGCCACGTAGCCATGGCTGGCGCCGGACGTGTCCGGCGACACCCAGAACGCGTAGAGGCTGGCGGACTGCAGATGGAACCTGAACCGCACCGGGGTGCCGGCGAGTTCGGAGAGATCCGCAGCGCCCTGCCACTGCACGCGGGCGCTCGTGCTGTCTCCGGTCACGGCGATGCTGTTCTCTCTCGTGAACGGCGCGATGACCTGACCCTCGCGATCCAGCACCTCGGCCGTCAGGTGGCCATCCGGCGCCGCGAGATTGACGAACAGGTGGCTGCCCTGGAAACAGATCGGACGGGTCGTGAGCGAGCCCGGCTCGGCGCCGGCGTCCATGGACGCGAAGCCGTCGCGGCGCAGCGTCGCCAGGCCGGTGGAGAAGTCCATGATCTTCGTGTTCGTGCTGCCGCCGCGGCCGGTGCAGTAGATGTACAGCAGGTCGCCCACCACCAGGAAGCACCCGCCCACTGATTGCATGTTCGAGCTGTTCCAGGCGACCGGGTCATCCGACATTTCGAGAAGGGGCTCACGGAAAGGCCGGTCCCAGTGAAAGCCGTCGCGGCTGAAGCCGACGCCGACCATGTTGATCTTGTCGGATCGCTTCGGGTAAAGGGGCGGGAACGGCTCGCGGTGAAGGGAGAACAGTCCGACCATGATGCTTTCGTAGGCGACGGCGTCGAGGTGATAAAGATCCGTCACGTACGAAGATCCCGGCACCGGGGGATCGAGGCGATCGGCGCCGACCCACAGGACGGGTTGCATGGCCATCTCCCGTCCTTTCTCCGATTCCCGCCAATCGGGGTCGCCGAGCCGTGGCCAGGAGCGGGCGGCGGAGGCGAGATCATCTCCCTCGGCGTAACGGCGAATCCGCTTGTACGTCCACGGGCCGTCCTCTTCGGTGCCGGAAGGTCGATCGATGCTGTAGGACCACTTGTCGTCGGCGGCGTGGTAGAACATCGTGGACCGGAGACTGAAGCACCATTTTTTCCGAAACGGGTTGTGGAAGAATGTCGTGCGATCCTGCGCGTTGCCGGTCTCGGTGAGCCTTTCCCAGTGAATGCCGTCCGGCGAAAGAAAGATGACGTGCTCGCGCACGGTTTCGTCGTACCACATCATCTTGAGGCGTTCCGCGGGCGGGCCTTCCGGATCGAGCCAGACCGTGCCCGAGTCGCGTCGCCCGGGATGCTCCATGACCACGTTCGTGCCGGGCGCGACGTCGAACGACGGCTTCTCCCAGTGGATGCCGTCCGTGGATCGCGCGTGGCAGGTCGTCATCTCGCCGGCGTAGTACCACATCTTGAACAGGCCGTCCGCGGCGTCGTACCACACGCCGTCGCTGAACGGCATCGCCGCTCGGCCGCGCGCCTTTCCGGGCGTGCCCGACTCCCACGGTCGGTCCGGCCTGACGACCGGCGAAGCCGGATGCCAGGCGGGCTTGTGGCACGTGCGCGTGAGCGTGGATTCGGCGATGAGAAAATCGTCAACGAGGAGCTGGCGACCGACGTCGATGGGAATGACCCCGGGCGGATCGTCCAGGTAAGGCACGGGCATGGGATCCGGGGGCAGCGTCTCGCGTTTCGGCGGCCATGGCGAGGGCAGGACGATCCCGTTGTAGAGCGTTTCGTGTGCCATTTCGAGGCCCTTTGCACGTCGTGTAAGCGATTGATATCACCGGTGGTTCGGACTACAATGTATCTTGAAGTCCGGGTAGTCGGATCAGCCACCGATGGAGCGCGGAAGGAAGGATACGGATGAGCATTCATCAGGGAAAGCATTCTGCGCTGCTCCATGAGCGGCGGGTCGATCACCTCGAACTGTCGGACCATCGAAACACAGCCCTTTTCACCTTTTCCACGTAAGGAGAATCTGATGACCAAGTTCCACACCTCTTGCCTGATCGCGGGCCTGCTTTCGACCATTCTGGTTGGCTCGAGTGCCGCTGCCCTCCTCGGCAACGGCCAGCCGGACCCGGGCTTCAACGGCAACGCCATGCAGCTCTGGCTGCGTGCCGATTCCGGCGTCGACAATCCCGGGGGACTCGTCGGGACTTGGTCCGACCGATCCACGCACGGCCGCGACGCCGTGGCGGACGATGATGCCCTCAAGCCGACGCACATCGCCGGCGCGCAGGGCGAACGAGACGTGCTCAACTTCATCGACAATGGCGAGCGCATGCGCTTGCCTGCCTCCCTGAACAGTGTCTTTTCCGGCGCCTTCACAGTGTTCATGCTCGTCGCGCCGGACGTGACCGATCCAAATCGAGACGAGCTGTGGTTCGGTTCGATCGACTCTTCAGGCGGCGGGACCAACCGGCTCTTCCACGGCACCGACGGAAACGGCAATCCGACCGGGCTGAACACGCTGTTCAAGGCGGACGGGAACAACGCCAACACGAACATTGCGCCAACGCCCATTGTGGGAGGCGAATTCACGTTGGTGAGCTATGTCAATGAGAACCTGGGTGGATTGAACTCGGTCTACATCGACGGCGCTGCGACCCCGGCGGTGTCGACCGCCAGCGTGGATAACTCGGACTTTGCGAACGTCGTCACCACTCCCTGCGTCGGAGCGGCCTGCTGGCAGGCGGACGGTTTCGCCTGGCCGAATTCGAGCAACACCCTCAAGGGGCAGTTCGCCGAGATCGTCATCTACGCGGGCGCCCTGGCCGAAGCCGATCGCCAGGCGGTCGAGCAGTACCTCATTGCCTATCCCGAGCCCGGAAGCATGGTGCTCCTGGCCGCGGGGTGCGTGACGCTCGTGGTGCGTCGCCGCCGGCGCGGTTCGCGCTAGAATGAGGTAATGCGACGTCACGGAACGAGATGCCGAGGTGCGTTCGGATCGGTGGCGGGTGCTCCCGCCACCGATCCTGCGTATCCTGATTCGATGCACGACGCTTCGGCCAGGCCATTTCGACCCTGCTCCGGCGATCGGGGCTTCACACTGATCGAACTGCTCGTCGTGATCTCGATCATCGCGCTGCTGATCGCGCTGCTCCTGCCCGCGATACGCGGGGCGAAGGATATCGCGAGACAGGTCACGTGCCTCAGCAACGAGAGGCAGATGGGGCAGGTCCTGCAGGCGTACGTCGGCGAGGCGGACGGCTTCTTTCCTCTGGTTGAGGATAACAACGGCCCAATCCCCGGCGCCAACAGTGACGTCGAAGATCCCTGGAGCGTCATCGGGCTGTCCCTGCCGCTGGTGAACGACAACATCGAGATGTATCAATGTCCGACGGCGCTGACGTTCGGCATCCCCACCGAATACCTGGGGCGCAAGGTGACCCCCTACATGCACAACGGCGTGCTGATGCACGTCTTCCCCACGCTGATGTCATCCGTGCCCAATCTTCCCGCGACGGTCCTGGTGCACGAGTACGGACACATGACGGTCCGGTCATACCTTCGACCCTGGTACACCAACGGTGAGTACCGGCTCGATTACGAAACCTGGGTGCGCGGCTTTTCCTATCACAGTGGTGGCTCGAACTTCCTGTTCGGGGACGGACATGCCGAGCTGGTCCACTTCGATGACGTGCGGACGGGCATGTGGGGGCTCACGCCCGCGGACGAGACGCTGCCGGAGAGCATCGGGCAGGGGTACGACCGATCATTTTGATGATCACGATCCACCGCAAATTGTGCGTGCTGATCGTCGGCGCGCTCACGATTCTGCTCGTGTCCGGGCCTCGGGCTTCATGTGACATCGTGCTCGAGAGCGGCGAGCCGGATCCCGCCCATGACGAAAACGCCATGCAGGTCTGGTTGCGCGCGGATTCCGGCGTGGTCACGGAACAGGGCAGGGTGGTCGCATGGCGCGATCGGTCGAACCATCGCCACGATGTCGCTCAGCCCACGAGCGCGGATCGACCCGCGCTCGTCGAGGAGTCGTTCGGCGGCAGGCCGGTCGTTCGATTCAGCGGCGGCGGGCAGCACCTGAAGTTCTCGACGGGATTCGACGCGGTATTCGACGGAAGCTTCACCATCTTTTCGCTGATCGCCCCCGATCATGGCGTCGGCAGGGACAATCTCTGGTTCGGTCTCGTCGGCCACGGTGAGCACAGCCGCGTCCTGCTGAACAACTCCGGCAAGGACACCGGCCTGACAGGCCTGTACAAGGCCGGCGGGAACTCGGACAACATCGACGTCGTGCGCGATCCGTTCGGCGTCGGGCCGCCGAAGGCGCTGACCCTCGTGACCTGGGTCGTCGATGCCGGACGCGTTCACCAGATCTTCGTCAACGGCAATCCGACGGCCGCGGCCACGATCAACGGCGACGCGGACCACGAGCGTTTTTCCAGCGGGGGCATCCACGCCTACCTCGGTGCCGCGCAGAACACCGATGGCACGATCTTTCCGAGCACGCGATGCAGCTTCGCCGGCAGCATCGCGGAGTTCATCATCTACGACGGTGCCCTGAATACGCGCGACCGGAAGGCGGTGGAGGCGTACTACCTCGCATCGAAAGGCCTGGCCGACGAATCGTCGCCCGACTACCGGCCGCCGATCGATCGCGCCGAAATCGACGTCAGGACGCTCGTGGCGGTCAATCCCTGGTTCCCGCTGGACCACCGGCGCTGGTCGGTCCGGACGCCCGACCGTCCCACGGTGTTTGCGATCGACCCCCCCGCGGGCGACGTGAAGCAGATCCATGAGCTCGACCGGAAGCCCGCCGAAGAGGCCAGGCGACGAACCCTGATCGGGCAGTACGAGCAGGAGCTCATCCTCGCCGACAGTTGCGGCGTCGACGCGCTCATGATCGAGAGCATGTCGAGCGGGATATGGTGGCCCGTCACGCCACTGTTCATGCAGGCGGCCGACGGCGTCGATGGCAATACCCGGGTGGGCATTTTCCTGACGGGTCAGCCGGACGGTGAGACGCCGGTGACCCGGCGCAGGAACTTCGTGGCGCACATCAGGAAGATCGTCGAGCAATGCGATCGGCACGAACGGATCTGGCGCGTCGGCGGCAGGCCGGTCGTGATGCTCTACAACACGTGGTCCATGTTCCCGCCGGCCGTATGGCGTGAGGTCCAGGCCGAGTTGGCGGCCGTCGGGAAGGACTGCACCTGGCTCATGTCGGGGGAACGCGTGGGATGGGATCTCAGCGTCCTGGCGAAGTACCTGCCGGTCATGGACGGCGTCGCGCATTACGCCAACTACGGGCTGGCCGCGTTCGAGGAGAAGATCGCGAATTCGATGATTCCCTGGATGCGCGAGCACTACCCTCAGAAGCTCGTCTATCCCGGGGTTCAGCAGAACTACGCCCAGTCCTGGAGCTTCGCGGGCAGCGGTTCCGGACTGACCCGGCCCGTGCGGGGCATGTGCGACGCGGCGATCGAACAGGGCGTCGACGGCCTGCACTTCACGAACTGGTCCGACTTCATCGAGAACTCTCGGTTCGTCCCCAGCGAGATGGGGGATCGCGCGCTGGCCGAGCTCATGCGCCACTACGGCTGGATCCTGCAGGGCAAGAACCCGCGCGACGAGAGAACGCAGCCGCTGTTCGCACTGTCGTACATGGATTCCGAGGTTCACGGACGGATCATCCGCTTCGAGTTGCTGGCGTTTCCTTTCCGCACGGGCACGACCGGCAACGCGAGGATCGTGATCAGGGATGGGAAGGGCGAGGAGGTGGCGCGTTCGTCGACGAAGCCGATCTCGATGACCGAGCTGTCGGAAGCGCGATTCGAGTTCGAGACCGCCGACTGGCCCTGGCGCTACACGCTCACGCCCGAAGCCGAGATCCGATTTGACGACGCGGATCGGGAGACCGTCGTGCTGCGCGGGCCGTACATGACCGTTAGTCCGGATCGGGAGGCCTGCAAGCTGGCTCGCAGCGTCTGCAGCGGCTCGGTGCTTCCGATTCAGGCATCGGTGAAGGAGGTCGGGCGGCCGGCGCCGCAGTCGCACAGGCTGCGTCTCGCGGTCAGTGCGGCGCAGACCTGCGATGAGATCAGGCTCGTGCGCAATTCGCACGTGGTCAGGACCTGGAATCCATCTGCGCCCGACTGGGAAGAGGAGCTGACCCTCCAGCGCGGCCCGGTGGGATTTCGCGCGGGTGAGGGAGAGCTCCTCCCGGGCGTACCGCCGTTCGATATCTATCACCTCGAGGCGTGGATGAGCGACGCGCGCCGGGCGTGGTCGGGTCCTTTGATTGTGCAGAACGCGCCGGACGCGGGCGACGCCAGGACGGTGCTGTCGACTGGCGTCGAGATATCCGCGCCCCGGCATGCTTTCGTGACGTCGCGCTACTCGTTTGACGCGCTGGTCGACCGGCTGGTTCCGGACGAAGGCGGATTCGATTTCCACGGCGCGCTCGGGGCCGGGGCGCTCAGCGGCAAGTCGCGCGGGTACGGCTACTGGGGCCGTCACACGGCGCGCGGCGTGTTTCACTACTACCACGGCGGATTGAAGAGTGTGCCCCAATCGGTGGCCGGCGGCATCGGTGACAGCCGCTGCCTGAGCTTCGACGGGACCGACGATCGCGTCTTCTTCTGGTCGAACGTGCTCTCGGAAAACTCGTGGACGATCGCCGCGCATGTCCGGGCCGATCCGCACTCGGGTGAAGTCTGCCTGTGGTCGACGCGCTCCGGAGGCATGATCGCGCGCCTGGACGGCGAGAACCGGCCGGTGACCAGCGGGTGGGTGCTCCGGCACAGCTGGCAGACGGCCGCCGCGCAGGAGCCGATCTCGACCGAGGCATGGCATCACGTGGCGACCACCTACGACTGCCGGACGTTGCGTCTGTACGTGGACGGCAGGCCGGTGGCCGAGGTGAACCCGAAGGGGCACGTTTCGGCGAACCTTCCCTGCCTGATGGTCGGCTGCCGGCTGAACTACAAGGGCGAGCTGAGCGACTTCTTCAAGGGACGCATGGACAACCTGTTCATCACCGGCCGGCCGATGGACGACGACGAGATCGCGGCGCTGGCACGGGCGGGCATGTCGCGCTGATCACGAGGTCGCTTCGACCGAGAGAGACGGATTTGCCTTCAGAGTCTCGACGAATGCTCGGCGCCGGGGGGATCGGCCGATGGCGTTCCGTGCTGTCGCTGGATTCCAGCCGGAAGATCACGGCCGGGAGTTACAAGGATCTCGTCGATGCCGTGCGCCGGGGCGCGGATCTCCGGATTGCCCTGGAGTTCGTCCACAACGAGCACATTGATGTGCGATCGCCCTGTGCGGAGGTCGTGCGTGAAGCGTGCGAATACGGCGTGACGTATCTCCTGGACGATCGTTGGGCGGCCGGCATCATGAGCCTGCGGCAGCCGGTGGCATTGCCCGACGACCTCGGGCCGCGCTCGTCGATGTCCTTCTTCCTTTCCAACCAGGACGGCGCGCAGGGCATTGCGCGCCCGTACCTTGACGGATCTTCGGAAGCCGCCTTTCCCGGAGCCACTCCGCTTGGCAGCGCCGAAGATCCACCGAAGTACCATCCGCGCGACGTGTGGGACGCGCAGACCAATGCGCCCAGCAGCAACTTCGTCTACGACTTCGATCTGCTCGACTACTACGTGAGTGACAGCTGGGAGCAAGTGCTGTCTCATGACGCCGAGGGCGGGGTCGTGTCGGGCTCCGTGGACAGCCTGGCGTCGGCGTTCGCCGACGGTTGCGCGGTGAAAGTCGGAATCAGCGGCCTGTGCTCGGATTTCGCGCTCGATGCGCCGTCGATGGACCACGAGGTGTTCGTCGAGACGGGATCGTGCTACTACTACGTCGACAGCAGGATATTCATTGCCGGTGCCCACCCCGTCGTCCGCGTCAGTCCCGAGATTCCCCTTCGTTATCAGAGCCAGGGCTGGGATTTCGGCTGGCTCCTGTTGCGCACGGACGGCGCGGTCGTCGATCGTCGTTGCGATCCGTACACGCTCGCATTCAGCGATCACCGACGGAGGCTTCCGATCCGATGGTTCGTTCGTTGACCGGTTGCAGAGCGCTCAATCCCTGGACGAGGATGGAACGTCATGGTTCAGCTGTTGAAAGAGGTGCTGTTCTCTCCCCGAAATATCACCGAGCATCACAAGTGCTACGACTACGTCGAGCCCATGCTGAAGGACGAGACGCCGGTGCTGACGGTGGAGACGGACTGGGAAAGAGAGAAGGGGATCCAGTTCTTCAGCGTGATTCGATCCAAGCGCGACGGCAGGTACCGGATGTGGTACCAGTCCGGCTTCAAGCACCGGTCCGAGGCAGGTGAGGTCATCATCGACAATTCGGTGCACGGCGTGTGGCGCAAGGTCGTCTGCTATGCCCAGAGCGACGACGGCGTCAACTGGGTCCGCCCGAAGCTGAACCTGTACCTTTCGAAGCAGTTCCCCGGCAACAACATCGTGATGGACTGGGCGGGCGTCCTTCTGGAGTGTCCCTCGGTGATCGAGGACGTCGACGATCCGAATCCCGCGCGCCGATACAAGATGCTCGTGTATCACCTCGACCCGGACGATCCGGCGGGGACGGGGGGATGTCTCTTCTTCTCGCCCGATGGTCTGCACTTCACCTTCACCGGCCATACGTTCCCTTCTCAGGACGCGGAATGCCTCTGGTACGATCGGATCCACAAGCGATACGTGGCGTTCCTGAAGGAACGCTGCGGCGAGCAGCGAATCCGCATGATGAGCGTCAGCACGGATTGCGAAAGCTGGACCGAGCCCCACGTTCTGTTCGCGCCCGATACGGGCGATGACAAGGGAACGAACTTCTACCAGCAGTCCGCGTTCATCATGAACGGCCGATGTCTCGGGTTCGTGAACATCTTCGACGTGACCTCGCAGTCGTCCTGGCTCGAGCTTGCCGAGAGCCCTGACGGGCTGTCCTGGTATCGCCTTCCCGGCAAATCGCCCGTGCTCAAGCCGGGAGATATCGGCTCGATCGACGGCGGCGGGGTTTATTGCGGTCTCTCCGAGCCGATCGTCGACGGTGATCGAACCTGGGTGTATTACTTCGCCGCGCCGCATCGCCATGACGGGAGAGTCAGCGAGGGGGCGGAGAAGCTGAAGCAGTGCGCGGCCCGCGCGTCGTTCCCCACGAACCGGCTCGTGGGTCAGCAGACCGAACGCGAGGGATATTTCGCGACCGTGCCGGTGGCCTGCCCGGGGGGCACGTTGCACCTGAATTACCGGTGCGCGAACGAAGTGCGGGTGGAGCTGATGGATCCGGGTTACGGCAGACCGATCAAGGGTTTCACGCGCGACGACTGCGTGCCGATGACCGGTGACGAGAAGGACGCCCCGGTTCGCTGGAAGCACGGCCGCAACCTGGATGAGCTGCAGGGTCGGTTCTTCAAGATCAGGCTCGAAGGCGACAACATGAAGGCCTATTCGGCGGGATTCCGTAGCTGAAGTCTGGCGACTTCTCTAAGCTTCTGCTTCGTAGCTCGCTATCGCCTCACCCGTCAGAAAGGCACGCTCGTAGATCCGAACGCATCGGACTTCGCCGTTGAGCGTCGAGCCGATCCGTAGCACGTCTGCGCCGTTGGCGTTCTGAAGGAACGGGCTGAGGCGCCCCCATCCGTACGGTCGGGCGCCGCCGCCGTCGCACAGCACGCCGTCGACCACGAAGCTGATGACGCGTGGACCGCCGTCGACGACGATGACCAGGTGGTGGTTTCTGCCTGCTTCGAGCATGTCCGTATCGCAGGCCCAGGCGCTTTCACTTCGGCCGTCGTTGAGGACGAGCTTGACCGTTCCTCTTGATGTGGTCTGCAGCAGGATGCCGGCGCCGGACTCCGTTCGACTGTCGAGAATGGCCTGGTCCGGATCCAGCGTGTCCATGCGAACGGACACTTCGAGGGTGAACGCGGCGCGGGTGTTCCTCGTGCTGAAGTCCGCGGCGTTCGGGTTCTGGAAATCGATGAAGTCCGGCAGTCGGGGCATCGGGGTCTCGTCGGGTACCGGCCGGTCGTCTCCCAGTGCCATAACCGGATCCTCGCGCACGTGCCATTCGATCTCGCCCCAGACGGACTGCAGCAGTCGCGGATCGATCTCGTGCACGCGCGCGGTCAGCTTCTGCGTTTCCGTGACGAAGTATCGGCCGTCCTCTTCGATCAGGTCCGGGTAGCTGCACCCGCGCATGATCTGCGGGTCGTACAACAGGATCTCGGGCTGTGACCAGCGGATCTCGCCGTCTCGCTCCTCGCCGCCGCACAGCCACACGACGCTGCGACTCGCGAATCCGTCATCGTGCGTGAACGAGCAGGTGCCGTTGTTGTGAAACCAGTACAGGAATCGGCCGTTGGCGCATCGCCAGGCGGTGTTGGCTGCGCGCGGGTGCCGCATCGTTCTGCCGTTGGCGAATCGCTCGTATCGCGGCTCCGTCCACGTGTGTCCGCCGTCGCGGCTGTACGCGCAAGCCGGCCGGCCGTCGGTCGTCCGGTAGACGCCGTAGATCGAGCCGTCACTCAGCACGCTGAAGTTGTGCTCTTCGGCGATCGGCCCGCCGCCCGGAGGCGTGCGCAGCCCGACATCGCCGTCTGGCAGCGTCTCCCACGTGATCCTTTCGGGATCCGTCTCGACCAGAAGGTTTTCGCTCTTGAGCAGCGTCCCTTCGCTGCGCGTGAACATGCCGATCCCGAAGCCGCCCACCTTGATCAGCGAGACGTACGCCGCTCCGTCGAGCGTGATCGGACGACCTACGTTCCAGAAGAACTTGATCTTCCCTTCGTAGGGATTCTCGCGATCGATCTGCGTCAAACGAATCGGAATTTCGTAGCGCCTGTCCGCCCAGGTCCGCCCGTGATCGTCGCTGAACTTGAACACGAAGTGCCCTTGCGTGTCCACTCTCCGGCAGTATCCGTCGGCCCACCGTTCAGTGTCGCCGATGACCCTCCGCGTGTTGTCCGTGTTGTGGTTGTAGAAGCAGTAGATGCGGCCGGGCGCGCCCGCTTCGGGCGCCGTCGGCGCCTTGAGAAGGACCGCGTACGATGCTTCCGGACCATCCGCCGGCTCGACGTCCACGGGTGTCGACCAGGTCCGCCCGCAGTCCGCGCTGCGCATGCTGACGATGTGCTGGCCGGACGTGCCCTCGGCGCCCGCGCCGGTCGTCATCACGCACAGCCAGGCCCCGTCGTCCGTCCTGACGATGTGCGGCTGGTCACAATACGTCTCGGAGGGAATCACCCGGCCCGTGGTGAGGTCCCGCGCGTCGATCGACCCGCTCGCTTCGGTGATCTGCGTCATGTTTCATCTCCGGCGATAGCGCTTCCTCCGGGATGCTTCGAAATGAGCGTCTTCACCAGAGCTCGAGAGGGTCATCGGTGTGCTTCACGACGGTGCGCGGTCCGGCGCGCTCGGCGTTGTGGCGCTGCATTCGATGGTCGGCCGCCGCGATGGTGCGTGTCTCGATGCGCAACTCATACGGCGGGTCGATGGCGAACGGCTTGAACTCTCCGTTCGCGGCGCGTTCGACGGCGCGGGCGGCCCGCGTGCGGATCAGGTCGCACGCGTCGTCGGGATGCAGTGACACGGCTCCGTGATAGGTCAATCCCTGTTTCGTCGGCGCGACCTCGACGTCGCCCAGCCACTGCTTCGCCTCGCGGCACCCGGCCTCGTCGGCGCTCACCATCACGACCGGGACGCCGAGTGCCCCGATCTGCAGGGACTCGATGCCGATCTCGCCGACCGGCCGTCCGTTCAGGGTGAGGTGGCGGAGGCTGGCCATGCTGTACGAATGGGCCATGACGCCGTCGTCGACGCCGTATCGCGCGTGGTGACCGATGAGCAGCGCGGCATCGAATCCCAGCGCGACGACCTGCTTCATCGGGGCGACGCCGAGCGCGATCCGGACGCCCCTGGGCAACTGGTCATAATGAAGGTTGAGGCCTGCCGGGGCGTGGTCGCGCAGAAATCCGACATCGTGCACGAGCACGTCGGTCGCCCCGCCCCGCCGCGCCCCCTCGACGGCCGCGGCCGCCTCCGCCGTCGCCTGCCGCCGGACGAACTCGAACTGCCAGGGCCCCGTCTCGGCCCCTCCCGCCCCGTGCCCTACCACGCAAGCTTCCCCCTCCGTGTCCACCGCGATGTACACCCGCATGGCTGGTTCCTTGAATCCCGACCGCGATCTGCTATTCTACCGGCCCCGCCCAAGGCGGGTGAAAACTGAAGATCTGTGAAGATCCCCGATAGCTCAATTGGTAGAGCGAGCGGCTGTTAACCGCTAGGTTGGTGGTTCGAGTCCACCTCGGGGAGCCAAAATCAATCCGACGGAATTTGCCGTCGGTTCAAGTTAAC
>NYZC01000357.1 GCA_002686995.1 Phycisphaeraceae bacterium
CGTCGACCGGCTGCATCGCCCGTTGGCGGCGTCGGCCTCCTTGCCAACGGACGATTCGCTCGGTCTTGGGCCCGCGGCAGAGTTCTGAGACAGAGCCTAAGCTTCCACCCGGTCGATCGCGCCCCGGCGGCTCAGCCCCACGAAGCAGCGCACCAGGTCCGGCTCGAACGAAGCGCCGGACTCCTGCTGAATCACCTCGATCGCCTTTTCCCTGGACCAGGCCGCCTTGTACGGCCGGCGGTGGGTCATCGCGTCGTAGACGTCGACGAGGTGGACGATGCGGGCCGGCGGCGGGATCGAATCGCCGGCGAGGCGGTCGGGGGAGCCGCTGCCGTCCCAGTTCTCGTGATGGCTTCGCGCGATTCGGCGCGCCACGTCAAAGAACGACTGCGACGAGAGAATGTCCTCGCCGACGATCGTGTGGCGCTGCATGAGCCGGCGCTCCTCGTCGGTCAGCGGGCCGGGCTTCTGCAGGATGTCATCGGGTATGTGGAGCTTGCCGACGTCGTGCAGCATCGCCGAGTAACCGATGCGCTTCGCCTCGGCGTCGCTGCAGCCGTAGGCTCGCGCCAGCGCCGCGGCGTAGCGGCGCACGCGGCGCACGTGGCGACCGGTATCGGCGTCCTTGGCCTCGCTGGCGACCGCGAGCATGTAGATCGCCGCCATGTTCGACTCGTAAAGCTGCGCCGTGCGCTCCGCGACGCGCTGCTCGAGCACCTTCGCCTGGCGCTTGAGGTCGAGCGCCTGGGCGATCACCGTGTCGTTGAGCTCGGCCAGCACATCCCGCTGGTCGGCGACGAGCCGGTCGGCATCCTTCAACGCGCTGATGTCGATGAACGTGACGAGACGGAGCATGCTCTGGCCGTCGGCGCCGTCGAGCGGGCGACCCGACGCCATGACGCTGACGGGACTGCGGTCGCGGCGCGGAAGATGCGTCTCGAACTCCCGTGCCTCGTCGAACGCGACGCCCGTCGTCAGGCGCTCGACCATCGCCTGGTCTTCCGCGCCGACGTAGAAGGACTGGATGCGGTGGCCGACAAGCTCGTCCCGGTCGTACCCGGTCAGGATGCACAGCCGGTCGTTGACGTGCTCGATCCGGCCGCCGCGCGCCACGACCGCCGCGGCGCAGTTCAGCGCCTCGATGAAGCGTCCGGCCATCTGCTCGTTGATCTTCAGAGACACGCGCGCGTCTGCACTCCGGCGAACAGTCGTCGGGGTCGTCCGGGGTGATTCTAGCCGCGCCAGGCGCATCAATCGCTTCCGATCTTCGACATGCCGCCCGCCTCACGCCGGCGACGGGTTCCGGTCCCAGGCATCCAGGAACTCGGCCTCGAGCGGACGGCTCATGCCGGCCTCGATCCAGCGGTCCACCTTGAAGTCCCAGTAGCGGGCCGAACCTCCGGTCGGCTGGGCGTCGTCCTCGGCGAGGTCCCAGCGGATCACCGCCCGGCCGGTGAGCTGCAGCACCCGCCCTGATTCGAAATCGATGAACGCCAGGCCCGCCGCGGGATGGACCGCGAGGTTGCCGAGCGTGTTGAACATGCTGTTGCCCTGGTAGTCCGGCACGCGCAGCGTGCGCGCGTCCAGGACGCGCACGAATCCCGGAGGCCCGCCGCGGTGCGAGACGTCCGCGCCGCGCGTCGGGTGCGCACTCGCGATGAAGAAAGTGTCGGCCGACTCGATCCACTGCCGCTGATCGGGACCGAACGAGTCCCCCGTCGAAAACGGACCGCCAACTGGATCGGGTGAATCGACCGTCGCCGCGCGGAGGTGACGGCGCTGGATGTATTGCGGGCAATTCGGATAAGCCTCGGCGACCTCGAGCCGCAGCGCGTCGTCGCCGTCGTGCCGCAGCCGGCCGTTGACGCGCAGCCGGCGCCGCGATCCAGGCTCGATGAACAGCCCGCCGACCTGCGGCTGCCGTTCGAGGTTCGCCCAGAGCGGATCGCGCGGATGACTTGCGGCCCGGGCGAGGTCGAACGTCACGGTGGCCGGATCCGGAGCGACCGCGAACCCGGGCGCGCCGCCGAGCACGGAAGCCCAGACCGCACCGGCCTCGTCCATCGAGCCGAGGATCGCCATCGGCTGCTGCGCGATGAACTTCAGCGCGCCGGCCATGATCTGCGTGTTGACGGCGCGACCGTTGCGGCTGGCGATCTCGCGAACGCCGACCCGGGCCTGAATCGCCTTTTCGCCTTCGTGGTAGGGATCTTCGGGCTGCATGGCGGGCTCCGTGAGCAAATGCGGGGAAAGGCGGAGGGGCGGGGTGGTGGCCCGCCCCTCCGGGGTGGAGGGCATCAGAACGTCAGGATCGCGTAGCCCTGCGCGACCAGGTCGGGCAGGCTGGGCAGGCCGGTCGTGTTCGGCACGCGGTTGTCGGTGATCAGCTCGAAGCCGCTCTTCTCGGCCTCTTCGGTGGCGCCGAAGACCTCCGCGCAGGCGCAGGACACGCCGGCCACGTCATCCCTGACCTCGTGGAACAGCGCGTGCGCCGGATGGTCGGGCTTCTGAAGCTCGCCGATCCAGCGCGTCCCGGCGCCGAGAAAGAGGATGGTCACGTCCTGCCCGCGGGTGCGGTAGTCGTACGCGACGGCGAGCGCGTTGAACACGCGCCCCAGCGCCTCGTCGGAACCGGACTGCGGGTCGGACAGGACCACGATGGCCGCGCGGGTCGCGGTCGCGGAGACGGCCTGGGTATCGGCTGTGGTGGTGGCGGCGGTCGACATGGGAAGCTCCTTTCGGGTAAGGGGTCCTTGGCTTTTCTGAAAGGGACCGGCCGGCGGGCGAACGCCGACCGGTCCGAGCGGCGGTTCAGACCGACGGTCAGACGGTCGCCAGGTGCTTTTCGATGATCTGCTCGAAGGCTTCCTTCGATCGCAGGCCCGAGAACTTCTCGATCACCTCGCCATCCCTGAAGAGCAGGAACGTCGGGATCGAGCTGATGCCGTACGCGGCGGCGGTCTGCGGGTTGTTGTCCACGTCGAGCTTGCCGACCCGGATGACGCCCTCGTACTGGCGGGCGATCTCGTCGATCGTCGGCGCGACGGCGCGGCAGGGCGGGCACCAGGTCGCCCAGAAGTCGACGAGCACGGGCTGGTCGGGCTCGAGCACTTCCTGCCGGAAGTTCGCGTCGGTGATTTCAAAGGTGCTGCTCATGACTGGCTCCTTTCGTGTTCCAGCAGGTCGCGGGCCGACCGGTCGCGTGCTCGGGTTCGACGGATTGGATTCGCATGGCCGGGCTCCTGGTCTGGAATTGAGAGATTTCGTGAACGGCATTCCATATGGCAATATGGCAATGGGCATGCCAGAAGCACCAGGACGGACATAAGTCTTTTATTCACAATTGCTTGTCAATTCGGCCCCCTGATGCCATGATTGACGACACTTCGTTAATACACGAGTTTTCGTGACATATCCCGATATTTCGTGTAATCAAGCGAGATGGAACGCCCCCATTGTCCGACCGACGTGGCCCTGATCCGGCAACTGCTGCTCGACATGGCGCAGGAGCGCGCGGTTGGGAATCTGTTGAAGCTGATCGTCGACCGCCTTGCCGCGCAGCCGCAGGTGGCCCTCGCCCGCATCTGGCTGGTCCGGCCGGGCGACATCTGCGCCCAGTGCCCGATGCGCGAGGGGTGCCCGGACCAGGGGCTCTGCCTTCACCTCGTGGCCAGCGCCGGCACGTCGGTCGACTCGAAGGAGCAATGGACGCGGCTCGACGGGCAATTCCGGCGGTTCCCGTTCGGCGTCCGGAAGGTCGGCCTCATCGCCTCGACGGCCGAGCCGCTGGAGGTCCCCGACATCGAGACGCAGTCGCACTGGCTCGCCCGGCCGCAATGGGCCCGCTCGGAGGGCATCCGCGCGTTCGGCGGCCAGCCCCTCGTCTACAAGGGCACGCTGCTCGGCGTCCTGGCCGTGTTCACGCGCGCCTGCCTCGGCGAGGAGAACCTGTCGTGGCTGCGCATGATCGCCGACCATGCCGCGGCCGCCATCGCCAACTCCCGCGCGTTCGAGGAGATCGAGCGCCTCAAGGACCAGCTTCAGCTCGAGCGAGACTACCTGCGCGACGAGATCATGGAGGCCCACGAGTTCGGCGAGATCGTCGGTCGCAGTCCGTCGCTGCGCAACGTGCTGCGCCAGATCGATCTCGTCGCGGCCACGGAGGCCAGCGTGCTGATCCTCGGCGAGTCAGGGACCGGCAAGGAGCTCGTGGCGCGCGAGGTGCACCGCCGCAGCGCGCGTCGAGACCGGCCGATGGTCACGGTCAACTGCGCCTCGATTCCGCGCGAGCTCTACGAGAGCGAGTTCTTCGGCCACATGAAAGGCGCCTTCACCGGCGCGATCGGTGATCGACCCGGCCGGTTCGAGCTCGCCGACGGGGGCACCCTGTTCCTCGACGAGGTCGGCGAGATCCCCGTCGCACTGCAGAGCAAGCTCCTGCGGGTGCTGCAGGAAGGCGAGTTCGAGCGCGTCGGCGACGATCGCACCCGCCACGTCGACGTGCGCATCATCGCGGCCACGAACCGCGAACTGAAGCGCGAGACCGCCGACGGACGCTTCCGCGAGGACCTCTACTACCGTCTGAGCGTCTTCCCGATCGAGATCGCGCCGCTGCGCCGGCGCAAGGAAGACATCGCCGTGCTGGCCGGCCACTTCGTCGACCTCGCATCGCGCAAGATGAACCGGACCCGGCCGCGCCTGACCCAGGCCGGCATCCTGCAGCTTCAACAGTACGACTGGCCCGGCAACGTTCGCGAGCTTCAGAACGTTATCGAGCGCTCGGTGATCACGGCGCAGCACGACCGCATGAAGTTCGAGCTGCCTTCCGACCGCACGACGACGACGACGCAGACCCCGTCCGAGGCGCCCCCGGACGCGATCGTCACCGACACCGAGATGCGCCGGCGCGAACGCGAGAACGTCCTCACCGCCCTGCGCGCGACGAACTGGAAGATCTCGGGCGAGGACGGCGCCGCCGACCTGCTCGGCCTGAAGCCCACCACCCTCGCGTCACGCATGAAGAAGATGAGCATCGAACGGCCGAGCTGAGGACATCAGGTTCGTGCTGACGGTTGAGACGTCGTCTTCACATCGATTGATCCTTCTGTCTGGAAAACGCATTTCGTGATCGTGGGCCGTGACCGTGCTCCGTGACCGTGGCCGTGGAGGTGGATCAACGCGCAGCGATCAGAAATCAAAATTCCCCCGATACCCGTGCTCGCGCACGGTCTGGATGTGCTTCGGCTGGCGAGGGTCGGCTTCGATCTTGCGGCGGATCGTCGTCACGCAGCGGTCGACGCTCCGGGGCGTGACGAGCACGTCGCGGCCCCAGACCCGGTCGAGCAGCTCGTCGCGGCTGATCGCACGGCCGGTGTGGCGCGCGAGATAGGCCAGCAGCGCGAACTCCTTCGGCGTCAGCGTCACCTCGCGGCCGTTCTCGAGCAGGCGACGCGACCGAAGGTCGAGCTCGAACGCGCCGAAGCGCAGCACGTCCGCCTCGCCAACCCGGCGGCGCAGCAGCGAGCGCACGCGCGCCAGCAGCTCGGTGATGCTGAACGGCTTGGTCACGTAGTCGTCGGCGCCGATGTCCAGGCCGAGCACCAGGTCCGATTCCTCGGTCTTGGCGGTCAACATCAGGATCGGCATGTCCAGGCGCCGGCGGCGGAGGCGCCGGCACACCTCGTAACCGTTCATCTTCGGCAGCATGAGATCGAGGACGACCAGGTCGGGGGACACTTCGATCGCCGACTGCAGCCCTTCCGCACCGTCCGAGGCGGTGATGACGCGGTACCCCTCGAACTCGAAGTTGTCCTTCAGGCCGCGCTGCATCGCCGCGTCGTCCTCGACGATCAGCACCGTGGGATCAGCCATGCGGGTCGCCCCTTTCCGCCGATCGTTCGGCCGCAGGCAGCGCGACTGTGAAGGTGCTGCCGCGCCCGGGCTCGGAGTCGACGCTGATCGTACCGCCGTGCGCGTCGACGATGAACCGGACGATGCTCAGCCCGAGTCCGCACCCTCCCGCAGTCCGGGCCAGGCGCTGATCCGCCTGGTAGAAGCGGTCGAAGATCCGCCGTGCAGTCCGGCGGGTCATGCCGACGCCATTGTCCTCGACCGACAACAGGACGCGATCGCGCCCCTCGTCGGCGCGCGCGGCGATGCGGATGTGCTTGTCCGGCCCGGTGTACTTCAGCGCGTTGTCGAGCAGGTTGAGCACGACGGTGACCAGCGCCGGCGCGTCCGCGGCAACGGGCGGCAGGCCGTCGGCGACCTCGATCCGCGGCTGGAACCCGGCCTGGTCGCCGCGCTGCCGCAGCGCTTCGACCGCCGTTTGCACGATGTCACCGACGTCAGTGGGCCGGAACTCGAAGGCGCGCTTGTTTCGCTCCATCCGAGAGAAGGCCAGGAAGTTGTCGATCAGCCGACTGAGACGCTCGGTCTCGCCCGAGATCAGCCCGAGGTACTCGCGCTCCTGTGCCTCGGACGTGGTGCGCCCGTTCACCAGCGTGTCCACGAGCATCCGCATCGACGCCAGCGGCGTCCGCAACTCGTGCGACACCGTGGCGATCATGTCGTTGCGCAAGCGTGCCAGCCGCGTCTGCCGCGTCACATACCGGCCGACGAAGAGACCCATTGCCGCGATGCTCACGATGCCCAGCGCGGCCGCCGCGACGTAGGTCACCTTCTCGCGCCGGATCGCCGCTGCGAACGGGTCGCCGTCAAGATGCAGACGCAATTCCCACCCGGGCATCGCCGCCGCCGCGGGCTGGCGGATCAGCGGTTCGTCCGGATCGGGCCCTGCCCCTGGCGCGGCAAGGCTCACCGTTGCCCCGGCGGGCGGCGCGGCGAGAGCGGCTTCGAGGATCGTCTCGGTCAGTCGATGCTCGTCGAACAGCAGGATCACGCCGGCTCCGGGCACCGCCATCTGCCAGGTTCCCGGCAGGACGGATCGCTCCAGGCGTCCAGCGTCGCCGGCGCGCACTCCCTGAGCGGCACACCGTACTGCCATCGACTCCGCGGCCTGGGTATCAAACGCGACGCGCCAGGGCGCCGCCTCTGCCACGGCGTTCATCAGGAACCGGCGCTGCGACGCCGGCATCGCCGCGCCAACGTAGTCCTCGAGTCGGGCTGTCAGCTCGGCGAGCGCCCGATCGCGACGGTTGTCGTCGGCGTCGAGCATCTCGATCAGAAGAAGCAGGCAGCCGGGCGCGATCAGGCGCCCCTGCGGATCCCGCGCGCCCGCATATCGCGGGTCGTCCGTCAGCGCTTCGAGCACCCGAAGGGTGTCATCACGCCGACCCAGTCGCCGCAGGCAGCGCGCTCTTGCCCGCTGCGCCAGGGCCGCCGCGCCGTCATTCAATGCCTCGCGCGCGATCCGGTCGTAAGCTTCAGCCGCACGCGTGAAATCCTCCTCTTCGAACTCGATACGTTCGACGTCACCCCAGCCGGTCGGCAGCGACGTGCCGGGCAGATCGTCACGCGGATAGGCCACGGCGCCCTTCGAATCCAGGACGATCACGGCATCCGCGGCATCACCGCGCACCAGCGTCGCAAATCTTTCGGCGGCAGGCAGGACCACGACGTCGGCGTCGACGCGCTGTGACCAGTAATCCTCGATGCGCCCGCGTGCCTCGGTCAGCTGCTGCCGGTACACCCCGGTCAGCTTCTGCCGGATCGCCAGCGAATCGTTGTGCAGCGCCGCGTCCAGAAACCACAGCACCGCTACGCTGGGCACGAGGATCGCCGCCACGACCACGAGCAGGACCGGCCAGGCTTCCCGGCGAATCGTCGCGGGTTGTCTCGGAATATCAGCGATGGGTGCGTCCCCGCGTGGTGCCCCTCACTTGATGAAGTAGCCGCTCACGCGCCAGGCGCCGTTCTCCGCCTTCATGGGCGTCACCGTCTCGATCGCGCCCTTTTTCTTCTCGAACGACGTCCGATACCGGATGATGACGTACTCGCCATCGGGAGCGCCCGGCACCTGGTTCATCGCGGTCGCCGAAAGCAACTTGCGCGACTTCAAGGCCCCGAGCGGCGCGCGGTACGTGCGAAGCGCCGCGTCCCACTTCTCCCGGCTGATCGCCGACTGGAAATACGGCGCGGCCTCGGCCCAGCTGTCGGCGTAATCGCCGCGATCCGTGGTCGCCAGCCATTTCTCGGCGGCCTCGATTGCCGCTTTCGGCGCCGCCTTGCCGGCCGGCTCGATGGCGCCGACGTTCCACGGCCGTTTCAGCGTCACGACGACACGATTCGTCGTGCTCGCCGGCACCTCGCGCTGCCACAGGTAGATCGCGAACATGCCCACCTCCTTGCGATCGGCGGGCTCGACCTCCGACGTCAGTTCGAAGTCGCGGTGCACGACCAGGAAGAAGTTCTCGAGCACCGCGTCGCCGAAATGGTTCTGCATCTTCAGCCAGCCGGTGTTCTCCTTGACCGGAAGCTGCTCCGTCCGCTTGCGCAGGTACCCGAGCAGCCGCGTCTCGCCCGGGGCGACGGGCTGATCGGGCTGCCACATCAGGGCGTGACGGCCGCCTCGTACACCGGCACCGCGATCACGGACCTCGTAACGCTGCGACACGCCCGACTGGTCGGAGAGATGAAAGTCCGGCTTTTCGCTGAAGTTGCCGAGGTACACGGTGCCGCCGACCCGCACGTCGGTGTCGTTGTGGTACATCAGGAAGCCGCCGAAGTACTTGCGGAACAGGTGATCGACACCGTACACGTGCGTGTTGACGGCGAGCCGGTTCGTTTTCGCCTTCTCGCTGGCGGCCATGTGGCGCGCGACGATCTCGGCCATCACTTCCGGCGGCAGGTGCTCGATCTGCTCGCTCGACGCGGCCGGACGCAGCGCATCGAGTCGCTTTTGCGCTTTCGCCACGATCTGCTTCTGATCCGGAAAGCGGCGCGCCACCTGCTCGAACGCCGCCACGGCCTTCTCCGTCTGCCCCCGGCGCTCACGGCACCGGCCGGCGCGGTACAGCGCCTGTGCGGCGACGTCCGGAGCGACATTCGCGGCGCCCGCGATGTGCTTGTAGATCAGCAGCGCCGCGTCCAGGTCGCCCTTCGTCTGCTCGAGATAGAGGGCACGCTCGAGTCGGGTCGCCGCCGCGTCGTCCCCCGGCGCGGGCGCACCGGCAAGCATGAGGGTCAGCATCACGGTCACGGGTCGCATCGTGCACATGGCTTGTCCTTTCCGTTTTCGGTCGGCATTCCACGGACCATGCGTTCATTCTCGCGTTCGATTGTTACCGGCCTGTCACCGCGCGGACCTTTTCTTGTTCCCATTCGGGCATCCGCGGCTATCATGTAAGTGCGGGCCCGAATGACCCGCGCGTTTCAGCCATGTCCCCCAATCCCTTGGCGCGGTAGCCGATGTCCCGTTCGAAACCGCCCTCGAACACCCCAGCCGACGGTTCGGGCCATTACCTGAAGCGGGAGCTCTACCAGCTCGTGCGACGGGATCCGGCCATTTTCGAGTTCCTGCAGAACGGATCGCTCGACGGCATCTGGTACTGGGACCTCGAAAATCCGGAGCATGAATGGATGAGCCACGGATTCTGGGAGCTGTTCGGGTACGACCCGGCGGACAAGCCGCATCTTGCCCGTTCGTGGCAGGACATGATCAATCCGCACGACCTGGAAACGGCCCTGGAGAACTTCAACCGGCACTGCGCGGACCCGAAACACCCCTACGATCAGCTCGTCCGCTACCGGCACAAGGATGGTTCGACGGTCTGGGTCCGGTGTCGAGGGCTTGCGATCCGGGACGAGCACGGCAAGCCCGTGCGCATGCTGGGCGCCCATACGGACGAGACCGCCCTGAAGCAGACCGAGATCGAGCTGCGCCGCAAGACCGAAGAGCTGGAGCGTTCGAACGCCGATCTGGAGCAGTTCGCCTACGTCGCTTCGCACGATCTGCAGGAGCCGTTGCGGATGGTGGCGAGCTACCTTCAACTCATCGAACGACGCTACCGGCACCGGCTCGACGATGATGCGAACGAGTACATCGATTTCGCGGTCGAAGGTGCGGTGCGCATGCAGAGCCTGCTGAACGACCTGCTCATCTATTCACGCGTCGGCACGCGCAGCACGTCGCCAACGCCGGCCGATAGCGACCGGGCGCTGGACACCGCGCTGGCGAACCTCGAGGCCGCGCTGACCGAGACCCGCGGCATCGTGCAGCGCGAGCCGTTGCCGGTCGTCCTTGCGGACGCCACCCAACTCGTTCAGCTGTTTCAGAATCTCGTCGGCAACGCCCTGAAGTTTCGCAGCGAGGATCCGGCGCGCGTGCACGTATCGGCCCGCCGTTGCGCCGACGGATTCAGGTTTACCGTGCGCGACAACGGTATCGGGATCGATCCGCGATTCCACGACCAGATCTTCACCGTTTTCCAGCGCCTGCACAATCACGAGACGTACGACGGCACCGGCATCGGCCTGGCGATTTGCAAGAAGATCGTCACCCAGCACGGCGGGCGCATCTGGGTCGAGTCGAAGGAGGGGCGAGGCGCCGCCTTCAGGTTTACGTTGTTGTCCGGAGATGGCGCAGAGGCGGACCAATAGACTCTTCCGGTTCTTCCGGTCGTCGCTTCTCTCGATAGTCCAGAGTCTGAAGGCCGAAAACAAGTGGGACTGCCGATGCCCCGCGGCGCTGCCCGGAGCGCAGGACCTTTCGATTTCCCGACTTTCCGACTTTCGACCTTCGACTTTCGACCTTCCGACCTTCCGACCTTCGACCTTCGACTTTCGACTTTCCGACCCGCGGCCAAAGCCCGCGTCAGGTCCTGCCAGAGTCGCGAGCTCACTCCACCTCGGGCCAGGTGTGTCCCCCCGGGTCCAGCAGCCGCTGCGGCCCGAAGTACGCGTGCGGGTAGTCGTCCGGTTCGTCGGTGAGACCGAGAACGCGGTTGACCACGCACCGGCCCGCGTTGAACGACACGCCGCTGCCGGAGCCGGCCATGCCGCCGATGATGTGCTGGCGCTTGCCGTCGAAGACACCGACGATCGGGTACTCGTCAGGCGTGTAGCTGACGGTGCCCGACCACTCGTTCGTCATTTCCAACCGGTAAGGGCCGTAGTACCGCGCAAGCTCGGCACCGACGAAGCGCGACAGGAAACGCGATGGATCGTTGCGGCCCGCCTCGTCGTCGGCGCGCCGCGGCCCACCCGAGCCGAACAGCACGCGCTTCCCGTAACGGCCGCCGAAGAACCACGCGGCGCTGAGCCCGATATAGGGCGGCATCCGCTCCGGCCCGCCCTCCCCGCACGCGGCCTGCTCCTGGAGCGGCTCGATGAGATCATGGAACTGCGGGTGCAGCGCCGGCGTGTACGACTCGGTCGCGCACACGACATGCCTCGCCCGGATCGTGCCGCGCGCCGTGTGCACGCGGTAGCACTCACCCGCATCCTCGACCCGCACGACGCGGGTGCGCGTGTAGAGCTTCACGTTCGGACGCGCCAGCGCCGCCGTCATGAGACACCAGACCCACTTCGCCGGGTGCCACGACGCCGCGCCGATCGAGAAGCCCGCGGCGTTGTCGAGGCACATGCCCGACCGGCGCCCGGCCTCGTCCCGATCAATGCGCGTCCAGTCCTCGAAGCCGCGCTCCTTCGCCATCGCCGTCGAGCGCTCGAGAGCGCCCTCGCCGCCGGGCTCCGCGGCCTGCACCCAGCCGGCCCGGTGATAGTCGCAGTCGAATCCCTCTTCGCGAATCACCCGCTCGATCATCTCCGCGTTGCGATAGGCCGAACGGGAGTACGCCTCGGCGAACTGCCCGGCGAGCCGCGTCCGCGCGTCCTCGTCCAGGTCCGTGCGGACCCGGTGCAGGTGGTGCAGCACCGTGTCGTGCACCATGGCGTAGTAGCGCCCCATCACGACGAGGCCCTCGTTGCGGCCGGAGCTTCCCGAGGCCGGGTCGTCCATCTCGATGACGGCGAGGGTCGGCGCTTCGTCGCCGCGGTCGCCCGTGCGCCGTGCCCAGTGATACGCCACGGCCGCGCCGGTGAAGCCGGCGCCGATCACCACCGCGTCAACCTCGTCGCAGAGCTGCGCGGACGGGTCGTTCGCCCAGGGGTGATTCGCATGCGGATTCGGATCGATCAGCCACATCGGCGTGCGGCTGACGTGCGGCGCGATCGTCAGGTAGCGAGCGGAGGAGGGGATGCGCACCAGAAGCTGCCGCAGCGCCCACCAGGTGAACCTGAGCCACTTCACCGGCCACCACGACGAGCTGTACTTCAGTCCGACGAATCGACTGGCCGCCTGGAAGTCGACGCGATGCATACCCAGCAGCAGATCGATGACCGTGCGCAGGCGCAGCCAAGGCGCGAAGCCCGGCGCGCTCGGAGCGGGCGTCGCCGGTTCGGCGAGCTGCGCGTTGCCAGGGGTGCCAGGGGTGCCTGAAGAGGCCACAGGATCGTCAGCCGCGCAATTCGGTCAGCGCGTCGCGGGTGCGCTCGGCCATGTCATCCAGAAGCTCGTCGGACATGTCCGACCACCAGGGGAAGCTGATCATGTTGTCGAAGAAGCGGTCCGTCTCGGGCACGTTCGCCTCGGTGAACCCGAACTTACGGAACAGCTCGCTGCGGTAGAGCGGCCAGTACTGCACGATGGCCTGCACGTTGTACTTCTCGCGCATCAGCGTCATCAGCGCGTCGCGATGGCATCCGAAGGCCTCGCCGTCGTACCGCGCGGACATGAGGTGGTACACGTGCCGACAGTGATCGGGCACGTGCTGGAAGCTCAGCTCAGGGAACTCCGACAGCCCGCCCATGAAGCGCTGCGCCTGGTGACGGCGCTGCTCGTTGATGGCGTCGAGCCGGCCGAGCGCCTTGCGCCCCACGGCCGCCAGCGCCTCGGCGAGGCAGTAGTTGCCCGGCCATCGCCCGGGCGCAGGCTCGACGAGGTTGCCGCCGGCGGGCACCCAGTCCTTCTCGCGCTTCATCTCGAACACCCAGTTGCCCATCCATCGCATGCGCCGGGCCTGCGTGCCGTGCTCGGCATCGCGCACCGCGAGCATGCCGCCCTCGCCGAGGGTCGTGATGTTCTTTGCCGCGTGGAAGCTGAAGCAGCCGAAGTCGCCGATCGTGCCGATGCGGCGCCCCCGATACTCGGCGCCCGGCGCCTGGGCGCAGTCCTCGACGACCCGGATGTCACACCCCCTTGCGATCTCCACGATGTCGTCCATCTCCGCCGGCAGACCGTAGAGGTGGACGGCGATGATCGCCCTGGTCCGGTCGGTCACCAGCGATCGGATCGAATCGGCGCTGACGACGCGCGTGTCGGGGTCGATGTCGGCCCAAATCATCTTCGCCCCCGTGCGGGCGAACGGCACCGCGGTCGCGACGAACGTGTGCGCGGGCAGGATCACCTCGTCGCCCGGGCCCAGACCGGTCAGGTTCGCCGCCAGCTCGAGTGCCGACGATCCCGAGTTGACCGAGACCGCGTCGGTGCAGCCCATCATCTCGATGAACGTCTTCTCGAACGCCTCGCCTTCAGGTCCGCCGGGAATGCCGATGGCGTAGCCGGGCGATTCCCGTGCCACGCGCACGGTCTCGTCGATCTCCTCCTCGCTGACGCGATTCTGCACCGAAGGCGCCTTGATCGGGTTGAGCGCCTTCACTTCGGTCTGAGCCATGTCGGATTCTCCGCGAAAAGAGCGAACGGTCCAGCGATTATAGCCGCGGCGACCGCCGACGCTTCGAGCCTTTCGACTCTGGCCTGCGCCCCCTACGGCGCCTCGCCCACCCAGGGCGCCACGCTGTCGCCGACGCCGCAGGAAGAGAAGCCCCCGTCGACCGCCAGGCCGTGCCCGGTCACGAACGACGACGCTTCGCTGGCCAGGAAGACGGCGGCCGACGCCACCTCGCGGGCCTCGCCGAACCGGGCCATCGGTGTGTGCTCGAGGACGCGTCGTCCCCGGTCGGTCCCGACGATCAGATGCCGGTTCAGATCCGTCGGCACGAAGCCGGCGATCAGCGCGTTGACGCGCACGCGGTGTCGGGCCCACTCGTTGGCCAGGCTCCGCGTCAGCGCCATCACCGCGCTCTTCGCGGCGGCGTACGGCGCCACCTCGATGACGTCGACGACGCTCGAGACGGACGCGACGTTGATGATGCTGCCGCCGTCGCCGTCGGCCATGACCCGCGCTGCGCACTTCGCGCAGCGGAACGAACCGGTCAGGTGCGTGTCGTACATCCGGTTGAAGTCATCGCCGGTCATCTCGAAGGCCGGCTTCCGCACGGTGTACCCGGCGCTGTTGACGAGCACGTCGATGCGCCCGAACCGCTGCACCGTCGCATCGATCGCCAGCGCCACCTTCGCATCGTCCGTGACGTCGATCGGCACCCCCTCGACCCGATCGCCCGCGCGCTCCCGAAGGTCCGACGTCGCCGCCTCGATCTTTTCCTCGTCGCGCGAACCGATCGCCACGCTCGCGCCGCGCGCGCAAAACGCCTCGGCGGTGGCCAGCCCGAGGCCGCTTGCCCCCCCGGTGATGAACGCAACACGACCGGTGAGATCGAACGAGTCTTTGGACATGGTCCGGATTCTAAGCCGCGACTCTCGAAGAGTCGAAGAGTCGGAAGGTTATGGACGGCGGATGACTTGCGATGGCCCGGACGCTTCGAAAGTGCCTCTGAGCCCTTGACACCTGACGCTTTCGCGCACGGCGCTCCGGAACGTGCCTGCCTGAATGTTTCCTCCGACTTTCCGACATTCCGACTTTTTGGCTCTTGCGACGCTCAGATCAGGCGGATCAGCTTTCGTCCGATCCATTCCGTCGTGAGCAGGGTGAGGATGATCAGGAGGGCGAGGGGCGAGTCCCAGAGTGGTTCGGTTTCGTCGTCGTCGGTCGCCTCCGCGCGGCTGTCGGCGTCCTGCGCGAGCTGCTCGAGGTCGCCGAGGCGGTAGACGCGCTCGACGCCCGTCTGCGAAGCCAGCTCCGAGAGCCGTTCGAAGTCCGGTCGCGTGTGCCGCAGCTCGGCGTCCGGGCGGTCGACCTCGATCACCTGCGTGATCTCGATGTCGTTCAGCGCCGGCTCGACGACGCGCAGGTGGAACCGACCCGCCACCGTCGGCCGCCACGTCGCGCGGTAGCGGGCGCCGCCGATCTCGCGCTCCGCAGCCGAGAGGTCCTGCCGCGGCATCAGCACGAACTGCTCGATCGAATCGTCCTCGCCGTCGCGCTCGACCGACACTGCGATGCGCGGCACCTCGCGCGGCACGAGCACGGCGTCGTCCAGATCGAGCTCGACGACCACGGTCTGGCTCACCTCGACGCGGTGATGCGACACCTTGAGATCGACCGTGCGGGCGCGCTGCTGGATGCGGTGCCGCCCGAGCATGCGGATGAGCCCCGTCCAGAGCTGACCGAAATAGCGTTCGCCGCGGCCGTACCGGTAGCGCCACGTCTCGTCCGTCGCGAGGTAGATCGCCTGGCCCGCGCCGTAGCGCATGCGCATCACGATGGGGATCGGGCTTTCCTGCGGCTCGGCCGACGCACCGAGCACCTCGGCGGTGCGCTTCAAACGACCGACGTCCTGGACCCATCGCAGGCGCGGCAGGTCCTCGGGCCAAGCGTCGGCGCGCTCGGCGCCTGACGCATGCAGGCGCAGCACGCTCAGCGCCTCGGCGTGCGGCGTCGGCCGAAGGGCGACCGAGGTCTCCTCGGACCGGACCACGCTGCCCGGCCGGCGCATCGGCAGCAGGCTCGACAGCGCCGTGGTCCCGTAGCCGCGAGGCGTGCTGCGCGGTCCGCCGATCCAGATCAGTCCGGCGCCGCGGGCCGCGACGTGATCGCGGAGCATCGCCATCTGCTCGCTGCTGAGCGTATCCACCGGCGCGTCGCCGATGAGAATCACGTCGTACGGCGCCCATTCGCTGGGTGTCCGTGGCAGGCGCGCGATGGGCTCATCACCCTCCTGGGCGAACTGCCGATCGGCGCTGATCAGCATCATGCTGCTCGACAGGCTGCGCTCGCGCACGAGCAGGTTCTTGAGGAACCGGTACTCCCAGCGCGGGTAGCCTTCGATGTAGAGCACCCGGATCGGGCGATCGATCAACTCGACGTCGACGCGGCGCAGATTATTGGCCGGCACGGGATCGCTCCGCGTGGTCGGATCGGGGGCGTCGTAGGTCAGTTCGACGCGCCAGGTCGCCTGTCCGATCGCCTCGGAACGGCCGGTCAGGGTGACGGGCCGCCCGGGCTCCGCTTCACCTGGCGATCGCTCGTCGACGACCTGGTCCGTCGCCGCGTCGACGAGCCGCAGGCGGATGCGCTTCGGATCCGGCTGCGCCTCGACCGGATAATGCTGAATCCAGACGCGGACCGGGACGTCGTCGTTGACGAATGCCTTGCGGGGCGCGTCGACGCGCGCGATCGAGAGGTCAAGCTGCTCCACGTCCCCGCCGATCAGGACGGGAAAGACGCGGGCGCCGCGCTGGTTGAGACGGCGCACGAGCCCCGAGCCGGTGCTCTGGCCGCTGCGCCCGTCGGTGAACAGCGCAATGCCTCCGACCGGCCGACCCGCCGTGCGCCGCAGCGCCTGCTCGAGCGCGGTGCGCAGAAGCGTGGCCCGACCTTCCGGATCCGCCCAGGTCGCATCGTCGTGGTCGGGCGCCGTCAGCTCGTAGGTCGACTCGTCGAACCCGAGCCAGAGCAGGTGACGGTCGCGCAGGAATGCCTCGTCCGTGAAATGCCCGAGGTCGCGCTCGAGCGCTCGGCGCAACGCGGCGTCGCGCGCGACCGGCGCCCCGGGAGGTCCGGCCTCCGCCGGGTCGGCGGCATCGTTGATCTTCATCGACTCGCTGCGATCGACCAGCATAATGAACCAGTCGTTGCGCGTCCGGGTGTCCAGCACCTTGATCATCGGACCCGCGAGCAGCGCTGCGACCACGATCAGGATCAGCGCGCGCACGACGGTGAGCGCCGCGCGCCCGTAGCGGGGCCCGAGCAGGTGACGATACGTCAGCGAGGCGCCTACGACGCTCGCCAGGATGATCAGCGCCCAGTGCCACGGCTCCAGCTCGTACCGCCACGCCAGGACCGCCTGCGGATCCGACCACCGAATGCGGTCAAGGCCGAGCAGCCAGCCGAGCTGTCCCGAGGATGTTGCCAGTGCGGTCATCAGCATGTGCGTTCGCCGGCTCGGATTCTTCCGGCGTCACTTGCGGGCATCTTCTCACGCCGCGCGACGGAATCGCGCGAGCCATCGCTGCCGCCAGCTGCGCCGGCTGGTGACCTGCGCGTGGCTGAACCAGCGGGCCAGCAGGGATTCGACCAGAACCAGCGCCATGACGGCCCAGAGCAGCGGCCATCCCAGCGCGACGATTTCGACCGGTGCCGCCAGCAGCGAGGCGGGATCGTCTCGATCGAGCCAGCGCCAGCGCTTCGCGCCGGCGAACCACTGCGACAGCTCGCCTTCGTCGAGCGCGCCCGTGTCGCCTGCCCCCGCCTCGGTGTTGACCGCGAGGATCGGACCGGATTCCGGCACGGCACGGTATACGCCGGGCGCGTGCAGGGGTCGCGCCGACACACGGTCGCCGCCCTCCGCCGCGAGCGACACCGTCACGTCACCGAGGCGCAGCGACTCGACGCCGCGCCACCGCGACCCCAGCACCGGCTGATCGCCGCAGCGAAGATGACCTTCCTTCAGCACCTGAGCGCCGCCGGCGGCGCTGCGAATCGACTCGTGCAGCAGCGGCACCCATAAGGGCTTCGTCGGCAGATTCGTCCACTCGATCGTCGCGGCGCCCGCGAACAGCATGAGGCGCCCGCCTTCCACCTGCGACGCCAGTAGCAGCGGCCGTTCATCCTCCGTCGCGATCCAGACCTCCGTCGATCCGGGTCCCGGGGCGCCGGGAGCGACGCCGAGGCGCCGCCGGACGCGCACAGGTCGAAGCAGGTCGCGCCAGTCCGCCGCGAGCAGCTCGAGCGGGCTGGGCACCGGCGGCGCGGTCGGCCCGACACTGAGCGCCCAACCCGATTCATCCGCCGTTTCCACCTCCATACCGATCTGCCAGTCGACTCCGAGATGGCCCCGCAGCGCCGGCGCCCACAGCGCCGGCGCCCCGGTGTGGGGCACGAACAGCCACACAAGGCCGCCCGCCTCGAGCAGCTCGCGCAGCGCGCGCCAGCCGACATCGCCGACGAGGTCCGGCCGCAGCACGATCGCGGCGTCCACTTCGGTCGCGGCGGCGCCGAGCGCGGCGGCCTCCGTTTCGATCACCACCGTGCGATCGTCCTCGACCGCGCGCGGACCCTCGACGTCGCCCGGCGCCAGCGCCATCGCCACCCACTGGCGCGGCGGCACCGCCTGATCATCCTCGGCGGCGCCGGTGGCAAAACGATCGACGAGCATCACGCGCAGCTGACGGCGCACCTCGATCACCGACCACCGGTCGTTGTCGGCCGCGATCACGTCGCCGTGACCGGCGCCCGGCACGTGCACGTGCAGGGAGATCGCCGAGCGGTCGGAGCCGGTGGACCAGACGTCCGACAGAGGCGCGACGACGTCCACCCCCAGCGATGCCGTCGCCTGCCCCGCCGTCCAGGTCACCTGGCGGCGCTGCGGGTCGCCCAGCACCTCGACGCCGCCGTGCGCGGTCACGATCACCTGCGACGCGCCCGCCGGCAGATCGGCGCCGTAACGCCGCAGGTTCAGCGTCATCGGGACGATCGCACGGCCGTCCGTCTCGGCCAGCACCACGCCGCGTCGCGGGCGGGCGCCCGTCACCTGCAGGTTGTCCGAGGACGGCGTCGGGGTCAGCGCCGCAAGCTGCACGGTCGAGCCGAAAGTCGCCAGCTCGGCGGAAAGCGGCTGATCGAGATCGATCGCGTCGCGTGCCCAGTCACTCAGCAGGACGACGTACACCCGGTCGGGCTGCAGCCCATGGTCGGCGACCACGTCGCGCACCGAGGTCAGCGCCGAAAGCGTGTCCGCGCGACTGTAGCGCGGCTCGATGCGTGCGAGCATCTCGCGCACCTGCACGTGGTCCCTCGTCGGCGCGATCCACGGCAAATGCGGATCGTCGAGCGCCGGCGTCCCGGCCCCTGGCGCCCTGACCGGCCAGGCCGAGCGCCAGACGCCCACGAGATCGTCCGGTCCGAGCTGGTCCACCATCTGCTGTCCGGCCCGGCGCAATCGTTCGAAACGGCTGCGACCTTCCAGGTCGAGCGCGCGCGTCGAAAGCGAATCGTCGATCACGAGGCAGATCAGCCGCCCCGATCCGGCCCACTGCGGGCGCGCGCCGCAGCCGCGCAGGGCCGGGCCGCTGATCGACAGACCGAGCACGCCGAGAATGAGACAGCGCACCGCGAGCAGGAGCAGCTGCTCGATGCGGAGCCGAGCGCGGTGACGGCGATAGGCCTCGAGGAGAAAGCGCATCGCGCCCCACGGCTGTGGACGGTGGCGCAGCCGGCTGAGCATGTGAATCGCGATCGGGATCGACATCGCCGCCACGCCGGCCCACAGCATTGCCGGAGCGGTCGGGGCGACGAACTGGGCGACGGTCCACATGGTTCAGACCTGCGCGCAGCCGCGGCGGCCGTGCCTGGATGCGCGCGGCGCCAGTAGAGCCACGGATGCACACCGGTGGACGCGGATGAGTCGGAAGTTCGGAAGGTCGGAGGGTCGCCGCGAGGCGCCTGGGTCAACGCACGGATTGGCGGTCGATCGCCGATTCAGAACTACCAGGCCGCCTCTGACCCGCCGACCTGCCGACCTGTCGACCCCTCCCCATCCGTGTCCATCCGTGTCCATCCGTGGTTCCTTTTCGTGGCTCTTCTTCGTGGTTCCTTCAAGTTCGCGACCACCATCATGACGCCTAGCCACGCTTGCCGATCACCGCGGCGCGGCGCGCCAGGAACTGGCTCAAAGCCGCGCCGAGCGGGCGCGACGAGTCAAGCCGCAGGTAGTCGTAGTGGAAGCGCCGCGTGATTTGCTCGACCTGCTTCACGTGCGCGCCGATCAGGTCGAGGTAGACGCGGCGCAGGGCCATCGGGTCGAGGTTGAGCTGCCCCTCGTTCTCGCAGCCAAGGAAGGCCGCGGGACTGCGGTAGGGAAACGTCAGCTCCGCGTGGTCCAGGGTCTGGAACACGATCAGGTCGTGGCGCCGGTGCACCATCCGGGCCAGTCCCCGCTCGAGCGCGTCGGTCTCGTCGAACAGATCGCTGATCAGCACCACGAGACTGCGGTGCGTGAGGCGCGCCGTGACCTGGTCGAAGAGCCGCGCCAGGTCGGTGCGGCGCGGCGCGTCCATCGTCATCGCCGGCTCGGGAAACTCGCGCACGCTCTCGAGCGCACTGACGATGCTGCGCCAGTGATCATGCGCATTGGAGAGGCCGGTCTCGCTCATCAGCTCCGACGCGAACACCGCGAGCCGCACGCGATCCTGGTTCTTCAGCGACAGGTACGCGAGCGCCGACGCGAGCGTCGCGGCCAGGTCGAACTTGCGCCAGCCGGGCACGATGTCCGAGCCGAACCCCATCGACCCCGACGCGTCGACGAGAATGATCAGGCGCAGGTTCGTCTCCTTCTGGTACTGCTTGAGGTGCAGCTTGTCGGTGCGTGCGAACACCTTCCAGTCGAGATGACGCAGGTCGTCGCCGGGCGAGTACTGGCGGTGCTCGGCGAACTCGGTCGAGTAACCGCGAAACGGCGAGCGGTGACGGCCCACCATCACGCCCTCGACGATGAGCCGCGCCCGAAGCTCGAGCGAGCCGATGGCCGCCAGCGTGTGCGGATCGAGATACCGGCTTTGATGCTCCATGGGATACAGGCAGGTAGCGCGTCGCGAGCAGCAGGTCACGAGCGGCGAGCACTTGCGACCCGTGACTCGTTACTCGCTTGCCGTCCTCAGAACGCGGGCGGCCTGCGTGCCGGCGCCGACACCTTCGGCGCCAACGTGGTCCAGGAGGCGGTCGATCAGCTCGTCGCTGTCGACACCGTCGGCCTCCGCGTTGAAATTGAGGATGAGCCGGTGACGCAGGACCGGGTGCGCGACCGCGTGGATGTCCTCGATATCGACATGCGTCCGGCCCTCGACGATCGCGCGGGCCTTGCCGCCGAGGACCAGGTATTGCCCCGCGCGCGGACCGGCGCCCCAGGAAAGGTACTGCCGCACGAAGTCCGGGCGGTCGTCGACGCCGTCGCGCCCCGGCCGGCGCGTGGCCCGGACGATGCCGAGCGCGTGGCGGATCACGTGGTCGGCCACCGGCACGTCACGCACCATCTCCTGCGCGGTCTCGATGTCGGCGCCTTCGAGCACCTGATCGACCGAGACCTCGCGGCGCATCGTGGTGCGCTTGATGATCTGCAGCTCGTCGTCCTCCTGCGGGTAGTCGACGTGAATCATGAACATGAACCGGTCGAGCTGGGCCTCCGGCAGCGGGTAGGTCCCTTCCTGCTCGATCGGGTTCTGCGTGGCGAGCACGAAGAACGGGCGAGGCAGGTGATGCTGGGTGCCGCCGACGCTCACGTGGTAGTCCTGCATCGCCTCGAGCAGGGCGGCCTGCGTCTTCGGCGGCGTCCGGTTGATTTCGTCGGCGAGAATCACGTTGGCGAACACCGGCCCCTTTACGAACCGGAACTCGCGCCGCCCGGTGCCGCGATCCTCCTCGATCACCTCCGTGCCCGTAATGTCCGACGGCATCAGGTCCGGCGTGAACTGGATGCGACTGAACGAGAGATTCATCGCGCGGGACAGGGTCGAGATGAGCAGCGTCTTGGCCAGGCCCGGCATGCCGAGCAGCACCGCGTGACCGCGGCAGAGCAGGCACAGCAGAAGTTGCTCGACGACGTCCCGCTGTCCCACGACGATCTTCTCGACCTCCGTCCGCAGGCGGTGGTAAGACGCGTTCACGTCCGACGACGGTGAAACCGCCGGTCCGGGCTGGTCCTGATCCATAAGCGAAGCGCTCCTTCCGGCCCGGCGTCCTCATGAATCGCGATGCGATTCGGGGTCGGCCCACAGTGGGCTGCAGTGGGAATACAGTGAAATTACGCCTGCGGCGACCCCGGTGTGCGTCATCGAGCAAACCCCGGCGGCGTCCCTAACACGGTATCGGCGAATTCGCCGCCGCGACCGTTGCCAAAGCCTGCGGCGACAGGCAGCTACGCTCAGCCCCGGGCTACAATCCGGCCGATGCCCGAGCTTCCCGAGGTCCAGGCGGTCCGCCGCAGCCTAGCCGGCCACCTCGTCGGCCGCGCGGTCCGCCGCGTCCACCTTCGCCGCCGCGACGTCGTCCGCGGGCCGCGCCGACCTGCGGATCTGCTCGCCGGACGTCGGATCGCCGACCTGCGACGCCACGGCAAGCAGCTGGCGATCGTTGCCGAGCCGCAGGAAGACCCCGAGCGCCCGTGCGTCTGCGTACACCTGGGCATGTCAGGCTCCCTGCGAATCCTGCCGCCGGGCCGGGCCGCCGCCGTGGACCACGCTCATCTCGTCTGGACCCTCGAGGACCGCCAGCGGCTGGTCTTTCGTGATCCCCGACGTTTCGGCGGCATCTGGACCTTCCGCGACGTGGACGAAATGTGGACCCGACGCTGGTCGCAAATGGGGCCGGACGCGCTGCTCATGACCCCCGCCGACCTTCACGCGCGCCTCGCGCGGACGAGACGCTGCATCAAGGCCGCCTTGCTCGACCAGAATCTGATCGCCGGTCTCGGCAACATCTACGTCGACGAGCTGCTGCACGCGTGCGGGCTCCATCCCCTCACCGTCAGTCATCGCATCGACCGGTCCCAGGCGCGGCGACTCGTTCGCTCGATGCGACGCCTCCTGGATCGCGCCACCGAGGCGGGAGGCTCCACCCTGCGCGACTACGTGGACGGCACCGGTCAGCCAGGACGATTCCAGAACGGTCATCGCGTGTATGGCCGGGCCGGAGAACGCTGTCAGGCCTGCGGCCTCTCACTCTCGAGGATCGTGGTGGCGGGGAGAACCACTGTGTTCTGCCGGTCATGTCAGCCCGCTCATGACTGATATTGATATAGATAGATATAGAGTCGTCGTAGTAATGTCCTGGCGCTATGTGGATAAAGGTGAGTGTATTTACGTAAGTGGCTGATATAATTAACGATATAGATATAACCCACCCCTGAGTATCTTGTCAGTTGGATGTCGCTGGACAGGCGGCGGCGCCTGTTGATTCTCGCGGTGCCCGGCAGGTGACCGTTTCAAGGGTCCCGGAAGGCAGTGGCGCGTCCGAGCGGCAAGCGCCGCATGACAGGTTTTCCACAGAGTTTCGGACAAGCCTCCCGGTCGGTGTCCGCTTCAGTTCAACCGGCCCGGACTGCTGATCCGGCTCTGCAGGTACTCGACCTGGCGCGCGACGACCGAGTCGTCCTTGATGCGCTGATCGATCGCCCGGATCGCGTGCATGACGGTCGTGTGGTCGCGCCCGCCGAAGTGGCCGCCGATCTCCTCGAGGCTGAAGCGGGTGTGGCGCCGGGCCAGCCACATCGCGATCTGGCGCGGTCCCGCGATCGACTTGTGTCGCCGTTTCGACTGCAGGTCGCTCAGGCGGACGTCGAAGTACTCGGTCACGGCGCTGATCACCTGCTGGAGCGTCGCGTGGTTCGTCTCGGCGGCCGGCTCGCCCAGGGCCTTGCGGGCCAGGTCGAGGTCGATGGTCTCCTGGTGCAGCGCGGCGTAGCCCTGCAGCGTGTTGATCGCGCCTTCGAGCTCGCGGGCGTTGGAGTCGATCTTCGTCGCGATCAGCGAGATCACGTCGTCGTGAAGCTCCAGGCCGCGCAGCTGCGCCTTGGACCGGATGATCGCGACGCGGGTCTCGAAGTGCAGCCGCGACACGGGCGCCACGAGCCCGACCTGGAAGCGGCTGATGAGCCGCGCTTCGAGCTGAGGGATTTCACTCGGCGGCGAATCGCTCGAGAGGACGATCTGCCGGTTCAGCTGGTAGAGCTGGTTGAACGTGTGGAAGAACTCCTCCTGGGTCCGCTCGCGGTTCGCCAGGAAATGGATGTCGTCGATGACGAGCATGCCGATGTTGCGATACCGGTGCTGGAACTGGGCCATCTGCCCCTTCTGCACGGCATCGAGGAACTGGTTGACGAAAGCGTCACAGGAAAGAAAGCAGATCTTCGTTTCGGGCGCCTTCAGCATGACGCGCTGGCAGATCGCGTGCAGCAGGTGCGTCTTGCCGAGGCCGACGCCGCCGTGAATGAACAGGGGGTTGTAGGTGGTCCCGAGCTGGTTGGTCACCGCCAGCGCGGCCGAGTGGGCCAAGGCGTTCTCGGGCCCCGTGACGAAGGTCTCGAAGTTGTAGTCGGGGCTGATGACCGTCTGGTCATGCGTGTCCGTGTCCTCGCGCCCCGATGAGAGCGTGATCGGCGCGCTTCGGGGGGTAGCGGACCCCCTCGCCGGCGTGGACGTCGCGGTTGCGGGAGGCTCCGCGGTCGCCGGGCCGATCGGCCGGTCGTCGAACTGGACGGCCACGAGCTTGCCGGTGGCCGCCTGCGCCGCCTCCGTGAACTGTCGCGAGCACTGCTTCTGCAGGTAGTTCCGCTGTACGTTCGTCGTCGTGTGGATCGTAAGCAGGCCGCCGTCCATGCTGCCGGGGCGCAGCTCCTCGAACCACTGGCGGCAGATCGGTGCGTGCTGACGGCGCAAATAGAGCATCATGTCGCGCCACAGCGCGGTCGTCATCTGCTTCATCTTGTATTGACCTGGTCCGAGCCTCTGAGTGAGCGTGCTCCCGGAATCTTCTCTTGCTCCCCGTCAGTTCGTCCGCGCTCGTCTCGCGCGTCCCGCCTGTCTCGCGTTCGGATCTCGCCTGAAACTGAACGTGCGGTATCTTGCAGTCCACCACTGCGCGCCGGACGCATGCGCCGGCGCCACCTTGAGCAAGTTAGTGCGTGGACGTCCGCGTGTCAATAACCAATTCCGGACGTTCGTGAAATGACCGGGGCGATTCTGGTCGATATGGGTCTCGTGGACGATCGCTGCCTGGTTCTCTTCGATGACGGCGCAGGGCGATGGGGGCCGATGACGGACTTGCGCGCGTCGTTCGACCTGCGCACCGGCGCGGTGAGCAATCGGCTGCGCATCGAGCGCGCACTGGGCCGCACCGCGCAGGCGCTGCTGGTACCCGAGCCTTGGCGCGACCTGTACCGGAATGGTGCGCCGACGTTTTATCCTTCTGACAAGAATGGCCTTGTATTGACGGTCCACGGGCGCTGGCGCGCCCTCGATGGGCTCGACGCAGTGGCCGCGCTCGAACCGGGCGATGCGCTCGTGCAGCCGGACGGCCAACTCGTTGCAGCGCTTCTGCGCTCGCCGCTGGGTGATCTGACGCACGATGGGCACGCGCTGTTATCGAAGGCATCGCGCCGGACCGCCACGGCGGCGCCCGTGCTCATGGAACGTCCCTGGGACGTCATCGTCGATTTGGAGCGGGCATTGCTTGCCGACCTCGAGGCGAGTGCGGTCCCGCCGATCGATTCCGGCACGACGCGCGCGCACACCACGGGCGACGCGCCGATCCGCGTGGCGGAGGACGCGAAGCTTCACCCGATGGTGGTCCTCAACGCCGAAAAGGGGCCGGTCGTCATCGACCGCGGCGCGATCGTCGGATCGTTCGCGGTGGTGGCGGGGCCCGCATACGTCGGTCCGGGCGCCATCGTCACGCCGCACACCCACCTGCGTTCGAACACGGTGATCGGTCCGTCCTGCGTCGTCGGCGGGGAAATCAGCCATTCGATCCTGGCGGGGCACTCGAACAAGGCGCACGCCGGGTATCTCGGTCACAGTCTCGTCGGCCGGTGGGTGAATCTCGGCGCGGACACGACCGGCAGCAACCTCAAGAACACGTACGGCGAAGTGCGGGTCCCGCTCGACGCGGAGGAGGCTCCACAGCCGACGGGCACGAACAAGTTCGGAGCGATCATCGGCGACCACGTGCGCACGGCGATCGGCACGCGGCTGACCACCGGTTCGTGCATCGGCACGGGTAGCATGGTCGCGCTGTCGTCGTTCGCGCCGGCGCACGTGCCGCGCTTCAGCTTCTGGACGGATCGCGGGCGAGACCATTGCGATTTCGAGAGGTTCCTCGCGACGTCGGAGCGCATGATGGCACGAAGAAACCAGGTCCTGACCGAAGCGGAGCGTGCGCGGCTGCGCACGCTGTCGACTCGAGTCCGAAGTAACAAATGACCATTGGCTTAGGCTCTGTCTCAAAACTCTGCCTGGCGTCGACCGGCTGCATCGCCCGTTGGCGGCGTCGGCCTCCATCGACGATGCA